>JAGWBQ010000011.1:96436-118437 GCA_021295815.1 Gemmatimonadota bacterium
ACCTTGGCAGCAGCCTGCGATCAGGGGACCTCAACTGCTGGCGGTGGCGACCTCGCCACCACCTTCGACACCGTAGGCGTCGTCGTCCACGTCACCAACACCGGCACGCCGCCCCGATGGCAACTCACCCCGGTCGTCTCGATCGGACCCAAGTCGCTGACGGAACAGGAGACTCCCGAGGAGTTCGGTTCGGTCAGCGCCGTCGCCCTGGGTCCCGGCGAGACCGTGTTCGTTGCCGACAACATCAACCTCGAGGTCCGCGTCTTCGGTTTCGACGGCGCGCATGTGCGCACCTTCGGCCGAGCGGGTGAGGGGCCGGGTGAGTTCAGGAGCCTCTATTCTCTCGCGTGGGTCGGTGACCGGCTGGTGATCTTCGATCCCCGGCAGGGGCGCATCGGCGAGTTTTCCGCTGACGGAGAATGGCTCGGCCAGAGAAGGACCGCCGGAGGCCTAAGCGGCTCGCCCGCGTTCATTCGGTTCTTCCCCGTCGGCGCAAACGAAGTCTTCCGCTTCGCGCTCGATCCAGACCTCGGCACGGTGTATGTGGGCTTCGACAGCGATGGCGACACGGGCGATACCGTGTCCTTCCATACCGCTCCAGAGGGCCTTCCCGGGTCGATGGAGTCGATTTTCTGCACTTGGGAGGACGGGATGATCGGCCTCTATTCACACACGGTCGGAGCAAAGTGGTTGCTGCATCCGGCTTCCGGTGGCGTGATGTATTCGGCCTATGGTTATTTCTACCGGATCGCCGTCACGGAGGGCGAGAGCGATACCCTGCGGGTGATCGAGCGCACGCTGCCGCCCGAGCCGGTCCCGGACGAGGAATGGGACGCGGGCAGTGCGGAGTTCGACGAAGCCATGGAGAGGTGGCCGGACGGTTCCTGCAATCCCCGGAGCTACAGCCGGCCGGACCGGATGTCGTTCATCAACGAGATCTTCGTGTCCCCCGACGGCAAGCTATGGGTCGACGTGATCCGTAACGCAGGCAACCGCTGGGAGTTCTTCGACCCGGAGGGGCGGCTGCTCGGCAGCGTTCCCGCCGTTCCCTACAAGGAGCGCACCGCTCCCGTCTTCCGGGGCGATTATCTCGCCACGATCCGTCAGAACGACCTGGGCTTGGACCATGTGGACGTGTGGAGGCTGGAGCCGCTGTCAGAGCGAAGATAGAGTCGCACAAACCTTCGCGGCTTGGGTGCGGAGGCGACTTGGGAGCGTGCGGCCGCTTAGTCGTTCCGTTGCTCGCGCGAGTTCTCCACGCCGCTAGTTCGTGTCACCGTCGCGAGTGGACCCCGGCTGTGCGGCGGGTCCGCTCTCCGCCGCCCTCCACCGATCGCTGTCGCGCGCTTCGTACTTCCCAAGCACCTTCGTCAGAGCGTCGTCGAGGTCGATGCCCTGCTCGTTGGCTATCGCGATCAGCACGAAGAGCACATCCCCGAGCTCCAGCGCGAGATCCCCTTGCGGCTCGTCGTCTCGCTTTTTCTTAGCTCCGAAACGATGGTTCATCTCTCGCGCCAGCTCGCCGACCTCCTCGGTCAGGCGGGCCAGATTGACGAGCGGGGGCCAGTAGCCCTCCTCGAAGCGCGCGATCCACCGATCGACGCTCGCCTGGGCTTCCTTGATCTCCGTCATACCGTACCGCTAGCCCTCGCTCCGCAGGCGAGGTACCAGAACGAGCTTGCCGAAGTGCTCCCCGGCCTCGAGAATCTCGTGAGCCCTACGAGCTTCGCCGAGCGGAAGAACGCGGTCGATGACGGGAGAGATGTCTCCGTCGAATACGAGTCGCATGACCGAGCGGTATTCGTCGGGAGTCCCCATCGTGCTTCCCATGACGGTGAGCTGCTTCCAGAAGATGGCCCTCAGGTTCGTTCTGGCCCAGCCTCCGCCTGTGGTTCCGGAGGTGACGAGGCGTCCGCACCTGCCCAGGGACCGGACGCACTGTTCCCAGATCGGTTCGCCCACCGTGTCGTAGACCACGTCGACTCCTTCCTTGCCGGTGTCGCGCCATACCTCACCCGCGAAGTCCGGTGTCTCCGTGCGGTCGTAGACCGTATGCGCACCCAGTTCGCGCAGCGCCTCCGCATTCCGTTCTCCGCTGGACAGCGCGAAGACGCTGGCGCCGACTTTGGCAGCTATGGCGACCGCAGCGGTCCCGACTCCACCCGATGCGCCCGTGATCAGTACTCTTTCTCCCGGACGTAGGGCGGCCTTGGTGACGAGCGCCCGCCACGCCGTCACGAAAGTCAGACTCGCGGCGGCGGCCACGGTATCGTCGAAATTCGGAGGGATTTCCAGAAGGTTCGCCGCCGGAGCGACGCAGAACTCGGCGAACCCCCCTTGGGTGTGCTCGCCGATGATCCCAAAATTCGAGTCGGAGATGGATGTGCCCCGGTTCCTGCGGGTGTACCATCCGTAGTCGAGCGAAGGATCGACCACCACCCGCGTCCCCGGAGCGATGCCGCCGACGTGCGGTCCCAAAGCGTCCACCCGGCCCGCGATGTCCGACCCTCCGATGTGAGGCATGGGAATCTCGAGCTGAGGCAGCCCGCGTCGCATCCATAGGTCGAGATGGTTCATGGCCGAAGCGCTCACCCTTATTCTCACCTGGCCCGGTCCGGGATCGGGGACCGGGACACGACGAACGACGATCTCTTCCGGACCGCCGCATTTCTCGAAAACCGCAGCGCGCATGGTTCTTGGCACGTTTCCCCCTCGCGAAGCCACCACCGACGGACCGTCACACCATGCGACGGCTGTCTCGGCGCAATTTCACCCACGTCCGCCGTTCGGTCAAACCGAGGGGGTTTCGGTAAGCCACGTCCCCCCTGTCCCAATCCCCTGGAAGCGCCTATTCTTCTCATCCGTTCCATCCGCCGCATCGTCTCCCGCAGCCGCAGCGGCCCGGAGCCTTCCTCGGCCATCTCCCGCAGCCCCCTAGGTCCCATGAACACCCGTCCGTTCCTTCCCGCGCCGATCATCTTGGTCCTGCTCGGCCTACCCGGTTCCACGACCGGCGACGAGCTCTCCGCCCAACAGCTTCCCACGCTCACCCCAGACGACTACGGGCAATGGGAGCGGCTGGGGCGCGCGACCCTCTCTCCCGACGGCCTCTGGCTCGCCGTACAGGTTTCGCGCGTCAACGAGGAAAACGAGCTTCGGATCCGCCGCACCGACTCCGACTCGCTGGTGGCGGTCTCCTTCGGGACCAATGCCACCTTCAGCGCCGACGGCCGCTGGCTCGCCTACACCGTCGGGGTATCGCCCGACGAGCGCGAACGGATGGCCGAGCGGGACGAAACGCCGAAGACCGGCCTCGGCCTGATGGACTTGATCGCCGGGACGGTGGAGAGCATGGAAGCCGTCGCTTCGTTCACCTTCTCAGACGACGGACGCTTTCTGGCCCTCAAGCGCATCGGAAGCGAGCGCGACGTCGGCAGCAACGCGATGGTCAGAGATATGAGCTCGGGTTCGACCATCACCTTCGGCAACGTGGGCGATCTCGCCTGGCAGGACGACGGCCACCTCCTGGCGATGGAGGTCGACGCCGTGGACGATCTCGGAAACGGGATCAGGCTCTACGATGCCGGCAGCGGACGTCTGTCCATGCTGGACGCCGAGGACGCCGCCTATACCGGGCTTCGCTGGAGGGAGGACGCCGCCGACCTCGCGGTGCTGCGGGTTCACCCCGACGAGGCTTGGGAAGACACGGCCCACATGGTGCTCGCCTGGCGGGGGCTCGACCGGTCCGAGCCGGAGGTGTTCGAGCTCGACGTGGAGGCGCCGTCGGCCGCCGGAACGAGGGTTGCGGAATATCGGCCCATCGGATGGTCCGACGACGGAGACAGGATCTTCGTGGGGTTGCAGGAACGAGTTCCCGCCGAAGAGACCGAAGAAGAAGAGACCGAAGAAGAAGAGGATGTGGCCGAAGTCGGCTCGGAGGAGGACGAAGAAGACCCGCCGGGAGTCGAGATCTGGCACTCGCTGGACCTCGACCCAGTCCCTCAACAGCGGGTACGCGAGAATCAGTTGCGCCGCCGAACTCACATGGGAAGCTGGAATCTCGAATCCGGCGATTTCCTGGCCCTGGGCGGCGACCACGCCGATCAGGTCCGGGTGATAGCCGGAGGCGCTCAGCTCCTGGCACAGGACGAGACCCCCTACGACTACGACGCGCGCTTCAATCAGCAGCGTCACGACCTCTACCTCGTGAACACGGCCACCGGCGAAACCTCGCTCGTCCACGAGGCGCTCGCGACGGGGGCCTCGGCGAGTCCGGACGGCGATTACCTGCTCTGGTTCGAGGGGGAAGACTACTGGACGTACGAGATCGCCAGCGGGGAGAGGCGCAACGTCACCGCCGAGCTTCCGGGAACCTTCGTCAACCTGGACGTGACCCCGAGTCGCGAGCAAATGCCCTCGTTCGGTCAGGGTGGCTGGACCGATGGCGACGAGGAGGTGCTTCTCTTCGACGAGTTCGACGTGTGGCTGGTATCCGCCGACGGCTCCGGCGGCCGACGGCTTACCCGCGGGGCCGAGGAATCCGTCCGGCATCGCCCTGTGCGCCTCGACCCCGAGGCCGAGGCCTGGGATCCCGGCGAGCCGCTCTACTTCTCATTGAGCGGGCTGTGGACCAAGCAGTCGGGATTCGCGCGCCTGGGCGACCTCGACGACGACTCTCCGGAAGTTCTCCTCCTGGAGGACGCCTCGGTCGGCTTTCTCGTCAAGGCGTCGGATTCGGACGTCTTCGTACATACGAGGCAGCGCTGGGAGGACTCGCCCGATCTTTTCGTCACCGACGCCGATCTCGACGAGGCAAGGCAAGTGACTCGCACGAACCCTTTCCAGACCGATTACGCCTGGGGTCGTGCCGAACTCATCGACTACGAGAACGAGTGGGGCCGGCCGCTCCAGGGAGCACTCATCTATCCGGCCGACTACGAACCCGGACGCACGTATCCCCTCATCGTCTACCACTACGAGATCCTCTCGACCAGCCTCCACCGATACGTGGCGCCCGACCCGGAGAACTACTACAACACGCAGGTCTGGAGCCAGGAGGGATATTTCGTGCTGATGCCGGACATCGTCTATCGGGACAGGCGGCCCGGTCAGTCGAACGTCGAGACCATTCGCCCGGCGGTGGTGGCGGCGCTCGAGGCCGCGCCGATCGACGAGGAGAGGATGGGGCTGATCGGCCACTCGTGGGGAGGCTACCAGACCACTTACTTCGTGACGCAGGACGATCTCTTCGCGAGCGCGGTGGCGGGCGCGCCTCTCACCAACCTCATGAGCATGTACCTCTCGTTCTACTGGAACAGCGGCGGGACCGACGCGCGCATTTTCGAGATAAGCCAGGGAAGGATGCAGGTGCCGTGGTGGGAGGACTGGGACTCGTACCACGCGAACTCGCCCGTTCATCACATCGAAACCCTGAACACCCCGCTGCTGATCGAATTCGGGACCGACGACGGCGCCGTGGAGTTCAACCAGGGGGTGGAGTTCTACAACGCCGCGCGGCGGGCTGACAAGCACGTGGTGATGCTGGTCTACGAAGGCGAGAACCACGGTCTGGCGCAGGACCCCAACCGCAAGGACTACGCCTCGCGCATCCTGCAGTGGTTCGGTCACTACCTGAAGGGTGAGCCGGCTCCGGACTGGATCTCCAAGGGCGTGCCCTACATCGAGCAGAAGGACGGCCTGAAGAAGGGGCGCAGGATCATAGGTTAGCTCCCGGACCCAACACCAGACCGAACCGAGCTCTCACGGAGCAGCGGACGTCCCCGATGGCCGAGCCGTTATCCGGCCCTCCCCCAGACCAGACCTTGGGAGGGTATCTCGAGCTCCACAAGCGACCACCCGCGTTCGGGTCCGCGGAGGGCAACCACTATACCGTGGAGGTGGAGGTGGAACGGACGGGAGACCTGCGCGCACCGTATTCCGGGTACCTGGTCTTTCCGCGCTGGGCCGCGACCGGGATCGGGATCGTCGGCCATCTGGAAACCCCGATCCTGGCGCATTCACGCTCGGAAGCGGGGGTTCGAGCCGCGATCGGCGCTCTCTCGCTGCATGAAGTCCGCGCCCACCTCGAACGCGCCCTGGCCGAGCACGGGAACGAATCCTGACCCTGAAGGAGGCCGCAGTGGCGATAGTCGTTCGCCCGCCGGGAGAGATCCTGCTCGTGAGGCGAGCCGAGTCGCCCGCCGATCCCTGGTCGGGAGATGTCGCCCTACCCGGCGGGAGGCGCGAGGAGATCGACTCGTCGCTGATCGGTACGGCCCGGCGCGAGACCTTGGAGGAGACCGGACTCGACCTCCGGAGGGCAGCTCCATTGGGCGAGCTCGAGCCGGTGGCTCCCGTCTCGAAACACCTCCCCGCGCTCAGCGTCACCCCGTTCGCCTTCGAGGTGGGTGCAGGCGCCGCAGCACACCCCGCAAGTCGCGAGATCGCATCGGTGCACTGGGTGTCCGCGAGCGCCCTCGCCGACCCGGTCGCACGTTCCTTTCACGAGGTCAGACCCGGACAGCGCCGAAGGCGACCATCCCTTTCCCCGGCGACCGTCCTCAAGTACCCGTGCTACCGAGTCGACGGACTCGTGATCTGGGGACTGACCTACCGCATCCTCAAGGGCTTCGTCGAGGGTTGGCGGCCCACGGGCCGTTAGCTCAGGTCGGGTATCTGGGCCTGCTCCGCACCAAACCTGCTCGCGCCTCCGACGGATGCTCCTTCCTCCCCCTCGTCGTCATCCGCGCTCGCGATCCCGACCCGCTCCACGTAGTCGCCCGCGACGAGTCGCATGATCTGGCGACCACGTCCGCGCTTGCCTTGGATCGGCACGGCATCGAGCCTCATCGTTCCCGACTCGCCGCCACCGGTCACCAGGAGCACCGATCGGCCCGAACTTCCGTCGAGGGCGGCCGCCACGTCGTCGCCCCTGATTCCGAGGAGGGTGCCGAGCCCGCCTCTTTTCTGGAGCGGGAACTCCGTCATGGGAACCCTGCGCGCCCACCCGCCCCGAGTCACCGTCAGCAGATCGGCCCGGTGGTGAGCGAGCAACATCGCGACCACGGCATCTCCGGATTCGTCCAACGACATCGCCTTCACGCCCTGCGCCGACCTGCCCACGACGCTCACGTCGGCCTCGGAGAAGCGTATCGCGCGGCCTCGACGGGAAACCACCAGCAATTCCGAAGCCCCTCCCGAGAGCCGCACTTCCGCCAACGCGTCTCCCTCTCGCAGTCCGATGGCGATGACTCCCGTCTTGCGGGCGTTCGCGAACTCGGAGAGACGGGTGCGCTTCACCATGCCCTGGCGGGTGGCGAAGACCGCGATCCGTTCATCCTTTCCCAAGTCGCCCGCTGGCATCACCGATACGAGACGGTCGTCACGGGTCGCGCCTTCCACCAGCGAGTAAACGGACTTGCCGCGATGGGCCGCCGACGACTTCGGCACCTCGGAGACCGGCAGCACGAAGCAGTTTCCCCCCTCCGAGAACGCGACAATGTTCCCCAGGGAGCGCGCCACGAATACGCTCTCCAGGTGATCCTCGGCGTAGCTCTGCACGAGCGGCTTCCCTGACGCCATCCGCCTGCGGTAGATGTGCATGGGTATGCGCCGCACGAACCCCTTTCGGGTGAAGGTGACGACCACGTCCTCCTCCGCCAACCGCTCCTCCAGTTCGAGCTCGCCGCCGTCCTCCGGTTCCTTGTCGAGGATGACGGTGCGCCGCGGGCCGCCGTGACTCTCGACCACCTCCTGCAGCTCGTCGAGCATGACCTCGAGCTGGAGCTCCTCGGAGGAGAGCAGCTCGCGCAAGCTGTCGATCTCCGCCCTCAGCACGTCGAGCCGAGCCTCGAGCTGCACGCGTTCGAGCGCGGTGAGCCGGGCAAGCCGCATGTCGAGGATGGCTCCCGCCTGCGTCTCGCTCAGATCGAGCGCCGCCCTCAACCTGAGCGCGGCCTCCTTCCGGTTCTCGGACGAGCGGATAACGCGCACGACTTCGTCGATGCGAGCCAGAGCCGCCAGCAGTCCCTCGACGATCTCCCGTTCGGCCAGCGCCTTTTCGAGATCGTGGCGCGAACGACGTCGTATCACCTCCAACCGGTGGTCGCGGAACGCTTCCAGCAGTCCCTTCAGGGTGAAGATCCTCGGCTCGCCTCCGTCGAGAGCGAGAAGCTGAGCCCCGAAGGTGACCCGCAGGCTAGTGCTGCGGTGGAGGCGCGAGATCAGACGCGCAGCGTCGGTGTTGCGCTTCATCTCGATCACGAGACGCATGCCTTCGCGGTCGCTCTCGTCGCGCACGTCCGAGATGGCTTCGGCTCGTCCCAGCTTGACGGTGCGGGCGATCTGCTCGATCACCTTGTTCTTGGAGACGCCGTAGGGAAGTTCGTTGACCACGAGCCGCTCCTTGCTGCCGAGCGTCTCCTTCATGATCCGAGCCCTGACCTGCACGCGCCCCCTGCCCTCGGAGTACATCCCGCGAATCCCGTCGCGACCCACGATGAAGCCGCCGGTCGGAAAGTCGGGTCCCGGAACGTGGCGCATGAGGTCCCGCACGTCGCACTCGGGGTCGATCGCGAGCTGACGCACCCCGGCTGCGACCTCCGCCAGGTTGTGGGGAGGCACGTTCGTGCTCATGCCCACAGCGATACCTGCCGAGCCGTTGACGAGAAGGTTGGGGAAGCGTCCTGGGAGCACCACGGGCTCCTTGGCGCTTCCGTCGAAGTTGGGCTGAAAGTCGACGGTCTCCTTGCGCACGTCGTCGATGAGCTCTACGGCGACGGAAGCCAGGCGCGCCTCGGTGTAGCGGTAGGCGGCTGCGGGATCCCCGTCGATCGACCCGAAATTGCCTTGACCGTCGATCAGCGGGATGCGCAGCGAAAACTCCTGTGCCATGCGCACGAGGGCGTCGTACACTGCGGAGTCGCCGTGCGGGTGGTACTTTCCCAGGACGTCGCCGACCACGGTGGCGCTCTTCTTGTACGGCCGTTCCGGGAGCAAGCCGAGCCCGTACATCGCATAGACGATGCGTCTGTGCACCGGCTTGAGGCCGTCACGCGCGTCGGGAAGCGCTCTCTGCACGATCACGCTCATCGAGTAGTCGAGGAAGGACTCGCGCATCTCCTCCTCGAGAAGCCGGGTGAGAATCCGTTCGCCCGCCGAGGCTCCGTGGCTCATGCCCGAACCGGCTGGGTCTGCTGACCTTCCACGACGAGGGAGATCGACAGATGATGTTCGCCATCGACATCGACCGCGAACGCGTACAGCCCCGGCTTATGGAAGACGAGCCCGTCGAGATTCAGGATGTGCGGCACTCGGAAGACGCCCCCCACGGCAGGGCCGGAAGGGCTGATCTGGACCTTTCCGTCCACCCGTACGATCTGTTCGCCGTCGGGCCCTTGCAGCGTGATGTTCACCCGGTGACGTCCCGCCTCGCTGATGGGCGCCGCGAACCGGAGGATGAGCACCATGCGAGGATGGCGCGCGGGAAAGGACATCGTGGCGATGCGATCGAAGACGCCGAGCAGGTTGAGCTTCCCGTGGCGGTCGAGATTGGCGGCGTCGGCGAGGAGAGCTAGGTCGATTTCCATTGGCTCGCTTGGAGTTCGGGGTCGGAGCTGGTGTGCATGTCCTTGGCTACCGCCTCCCTTCCAAATCGTTCGATCCGTTCCAGTGTCGCGCGCACGTCCTCCCAGGTGGTCGTGTGATTGACGATGCACATCCTGAGGGAATAGACGCCGCGCAGTCGGGTCGAGGCCATCATCGCGATCCGGTCGCTTACGATTCGCGACTGCACCTGGATGTTCAGCCGCTCAAGAACCGATTCCGGAAGGTCGGATCCCCGAGGGTTGACCCGGAAGCAGACCGCGCCCAGGGAGGCGGGGTTGGCCACCTGGAGCACCTCGCTACTCTTCACCCAGGCCTCGGCGCGGCGCGCGTACTCGATGCCGCGTCCGACCGCGTCCCGGAAAGCGTTGAGCCCGAAGCTCTGGATCGACATCCATATCTTGAGGGCGCGGAAGCTCCGAGAAAGCTGGAGTCCGCGGTCACCGAAATTCGGGTGATCCTGCCCCCACGCAGTGTCTTGGAGATACTCGGGACGGACCGCGAAGGCGTTCTCCAGGGTGCGGACGTCCTTCACCATGACGCAGCCGGCCTCGAAGTTCTGGAAGAGCCACTTGTGGCAGTCCATGGCGATCGAGTCGGCGCGCTCCAACCCGGACAGGGCTTGTCGTCCCGCGTCCGAGAGAACCGCAAACCCTCCGTAGGCGGCGTCCGCGTGGAGCCAGATCCCTTCGGCCTCGCAGAAATCGGCTATCGCGTGCATAGGGTCGACGGCGCCGGTGTTGGTGGTGCCCGCGTTGGCGCAGACGGCGATGGGGTTGATGCCCCCGGCACGGTCGGCGGCCACCATCTTTTCCAGCTCGGCCATGTCCATGCGGAAGCGCCCGTCGCTTGGCACCATGCGGACCAGGTGGGGCCTAACGCCTATGATGCGGGCCGCCCGCAGAAGGGCGGTGTGGGACTGATCGCTCATGTAGACGCTTGCGTCCCTGGGGTAGCCGGCGTGCTCGCGAGCGGCGACGAATCCGTCGAGCGACGCTGCGGAACCGCCGGAGGTGAGAAGGCCGCCTGCGGTCTCGGGGTAGCCGATCCATTGCCGGAACCAGTCCAGCACGACCAGCTCCACCATGGAGGGCGCGGCCCCTCCAAGCCACGTGCCCACGAAAGTGTTGAACCCCGCCGCCAGATACTCCCCCATCACCCCGGGCCAGGTCGGACCGCCCGGTACGAAGGCGAAGAAACGGGGGTGGTCTACCCGTCCCGCCACAGGTAGAACGTCCCGTACCGCCCGCTCCATGACCTCTTCCGGCGGGCGACCCTCCAGCGGGGGGTCCTCTCTGAGCAGGGCTTCCATCTCGGCGCGTCCGGCTCCCTTCCATGCCGCCTCGTCGGGCAGCGCCTTCATGCGTTCGATGATGTGATCGGTGGCCTGCGCCGCCAGTCTGCGCATGTGGTCGGGAGAGAGGCTCAGGCCTCCCGGAGCGATCGGCCCTTCCGTTCCGTCCGTCATCGTCTTAATATGTCCCCATGCAAACCGAAGCCATGTCCGGCGCCGGCTACCGCTTCGCGGTCGTCGACGCCCTGGACGCACCCCATGACGGGCGCATCCTGCGCCTTCGTCTCGTGTCCGGCGAAGCCCCTCGACTCGGCAGGCTCAAGAGCCGCGAGCTGGTCGCCACCTCTCCGACGGGCAGAATCTGCCGGCTGTCCGTGAAGGACTTCGCGGTGCTCGGCGGCAAGGTTCGTCAGGAGCGCTTCAGGAAGGAGCGCCAGATCACCGTCCGGGTACGCGAAATAGACCAAACAGGTCCGGTAGGGTTGAAATGGGAGGTGCGGGCCGCCACCTCCCGCGAGATGAGCGGAGGCGGCTGACGGGCCGAAGAGTCCACCGGCCCTGCGGTTCATGCTCGCCGGGCCTGGAAACTCTGAGGAGGAACCCATGGCTGTTCTCGACGGTGTGCTCCTATTGCTGGCCCTGGCTGCAATGGGTGGGACAGTTGTCGGATTTTTTTGGGTCCTTTCTCACTGCGTGCCCGTGGGGAAGGTTCTCGGAAAGGGTATCGGGGAACACATGATGAGGCAGGCAGAAGAGGGAACGCCGTATGCCCGCATGGGAATGCTACGCCGCATTGGGTTGTCGCCGCAGCTTCACGCGGAGTTTGCGGAGGCGGTAATCCACGTCTACGGGGCGGCCAATGCGGACCGCAAGCGGTCGAGTCCCGGTCAGTTCGAGCGCAGTCCCGGGGGTTCGCGGTTGAAGGTGGAGAGGAACCACTCGCGGTAGGCGTCGGTGGCTCCCGGATTCGCCCTCGCCCACTCCACACGCTCTCTGGCGAACTCCGAAGGCCGCGCCGTGAAAATGAACGCGTCGAGGTGGCCGGCCTCGTCGGCGTATACGAGTTCGTCGAGCGGTCCGAAGGGGTCGGCCCCAAAGACGGTCCGTGCCAGCATCCAGGCCCGAGCGCACCTCCTGAGGATGGCCCGCTCCAGCTCGTAGCCCGTAGCAGAGGAAGCTTCCGGGAGCCATTCCTCCAGCCGCCCCATGCGATCCATGAGACGGAGATGCGCGTAGGCTAGCTGGATGGACTGCGAGAAGGGCGACCTGGGGTTGTAGCTCGCCCAGGCGGTATCGCCCTCGATGCGGTGTCCCGACCACGGATAGGCCTCGTCGGTGGACGGGCCGGCGATAATGAGGAAGGTCGGATCCTCCTCGATGTTTCTCTGGGAGCTCACGAACCACTCGTGAACCTCCACCATCTCGTCGTAGTCCGCATGCAGACGCTCGCCCGAGAAAATGACCACCGGTCGAGGGTCCGGCAGGCGTGGTCCGGCACCGGCGCAGGCGGTGGTGACCGGCAGGAGAAACGCCGACAGTCCGCAGATGATCACGCGCGAGCGACGAGAGAGCCGAAGCGGCTCGCGAGCAAGGCGCGATGAAGGGTGACGGGCTGTAGACACCCGAGGATTGCGGGCGGCTGTTGTCGGAAGGCGGCGGGTCAGCGCCATTTCATCACCTCGAACGGGGAGTGGCAGGAGCGGCACCAGAAGGAGCTCACCGAGGCGTGCGGGCCGAAGGCGTTTGCGAGCTCCGTTTCTCTCTTGTCGCAGAATGGGCATGGGGGCGATTCAGGTAGTGCGGGCGGAGCCGGGAGTCCCTCCGGCGAAGGCGCCGATTCGGCGGGGAAGGTGCAGCCCGAGCGATCCGTCATCTTACGAACAGGGCCCGATTCAGGTCCCCGCGGGCTCGGACCACCGCCTCGTCCGCAGGCGCTCCCGGACCTCTTCCTCGCCCGCTGTCCCACTCCGAAGCGGGATTCACGGACTCGATCGCCACGCCGCACTCGGCAACCAGAGGTCCGACGTCGGCCGCGAAGGTGTCAAGTTGCACCTTGGGTGACGATGTGACCTTCGCATCGACCACACTGCGACGCTCCTCGTCAACCGTGCCCAGCCATGCCAGAACCGCCGGGAGCTGCTCTTCGGTAGCTCTCCTGAGAAGCGCCCCGCCCCGTTCGGACGAGGCCAGACGCCGGTACCAGGCCGCCCCCAAGGGCGCGTGGTACTCTTCCTCGGCGAGCATCTTGGGAACCCGGGAACGGGCGAGCTCGAACCCGCCCTCGGCGAAACCCTTGAGCGCGACGCTCAGCGCGCCGTCCGCGAGCACCATGGTCGCCACCAGACTCGGCCAGTCGGCCGCCGCCTCGTCGAGCACGTCGATATTCGCGTACTCCGCGGCCGGGCGGTCCCGCTCCGCCTGATCGGGGTCCTCGTCCAGCTCCTTCAGCATGGCGTAAATGAGCCGGGCGTGTCCCCACTCGTCCTGAGCCATCGACGCCAGCGAGATGTCGGTCTCGAGCGAGGGCGCCCCGATGGTCCAGTCCGAATAGCGGATGCCGAGAAGGCGTTTCGAGTCGGCGAGGCCTACGATCAGCCGGCGGAGGGGCGGGTTCATCGCACGCTTCCGGACCGGGTGTCGGAGCCCGAGCCGGCACCGGAATCGAAACCGGCGCCCCACCGGTTCACCGCGACGAGCTTGTCGCGCCGCACCACGACCATCTCGAACCACTTCTCCTCCGAGTACGTGGTCCAGGCATGGATCCTGGCGGTCTCGTCGTCGAAGGCGTCCACCCAGCCGATGTGGAACAGGCGATCCCCGCGGGCCTTCCGGGCGAAGACTTCGTAAACGTGCTCGCGCAGGTCCACGGTCCGCTAGACGCCCACGCCGGAGCTCTTGAGCTTGGCTCGTCCGCTTTCCGTGATGCGGGCGCTAGTCCACGGTGGACTCCAGACCTCGTCGATGCGCACTTCGTCGACCCACGGCTCCTGTTCGAGCCGGTCGGAGATGTCCTCGCGGATGAAGTCCATGCACGGGCAGCCGGTAGCGGTATAGGTGATCATCACCCGCACCGTTGCCGAGTCGACCTCGACACCGTAAACGAGACCCAGCTCGACCAAAGAGATGGGCAGCTCGGGATCGAGCACCTCGTCCAAGGCTCCCCACACGGCCGCTTCGCGCTCCGCCGGTGCGACTTCGCGGGGCGGCGACCAGGCGTCCCTGCCGCCGCCAGCCGGGATCGGCGGTGCGGGCATGGCAATGGGATTCACGCCGCAGCGGCTCCGTCGAACCAGTCCGCAACGCTCCTCCGCGATCTCTGCACGGCTTCGACGTAGGCCTCGTTCATCGGTCCGCGACCCTTCCAGCGAGCGAAGACTTCGTTCCAGGAGATCTCGCCCTCGCCGAACAGCCAGCGTTTGGCCTCGGGGTCGTAGGCGCAAGGGAAAGGGTAGTCGAGCACGTACTCGCCGCTCACCGCTCGGTGCGCGGGGACCGAAATGCCGAGACGCTCGCAGAGCGGAACGGTGGAGCTCATCCAAGTCTGTCGAAGCTGGTCGTTGGTGAGGCCCTTGAGCCGGTAGTCGAGCTGGCCGGAGTGGCGCTTCCGGTCGTCGGGCAATCCGAACCACTCGAGCGTCATCGGGAACATCCAGTCGACGGCGCGCTGAAGCATGGCCCTCGCCTCGCCACCCGCCTTGGAAAGTCTGCGCATCCACACCTCGCCGTGGCGAAGATGGAAGGTTTCCTCAGCGTCGATCTTCACTAGGGCGCGCTTGAGGGGTCCGTAAGAGGTGTTCCGGTGCACGTCCGAAAGGAGGCAGATGCCGGCGCGGTCGTAGAAGCCGTTCGCTACGACGAGCTCCGCCCAGTTGTCGAGGGGCTGGTCGAATCCGTAGGGGTGCTTGAACTCGTGAGGTTGCCTGCCGTAGACGAGGTGCTCCTTGGACTCGCCGATGTCTTCCAGAAGCCGGTAGGCGATGTTCGCGTGCGCCAGTTCGTCCTGGATGATGGCGTGAGCGCTGACCTGTGTGTTGGTCGAAGGAGCGTGGCGCGCGGCGCGCCAGTACGCGGGAGCGCTGATGAGCTCGGTGTCGGCCTGAACCGTGAGCTGGACGCGGAGGGCGTCGCGGTATCCCGGGGTCATCTCGTCGGGCGACTCCAGGATGTGGCCGCTCTGCACTTTGGCGATCAGCTCGTCTTCGATGCGGGCCGACATGTATGTCAGAGTCCGATGGATGCGCGGATTAGCGGGTTGATCCGCTCGGGCGTCCAGGGTGGATCGAAGGTTATCTCGACGCTGGCTTCATCGACGCCGTCCACGCCCTCGATGGCTGCCTTGACTTCGTCCGCTATCTGGCCGGCGACCGGGCAGAAGGGCGAGGTCAGCGAGATGGTGGCGTCCACCTTTGCTTCGGCGATTTCGATGTCGTAAATGAGACCGAGAACCACGAGGTCGAGACCGAGCTCCGGGTCCTTCACCTTGCGCAGGGCCTTGCGAATTTCCTTCTCTGTGGCGGGCATTGTAGGAGGCTGGGGGCGCTTAGGCGCGATCGGTCCTCGATGCGAAAGCGAAGAGGGACGCGCGGCAGAACCCAGACCCCTGAGAACCCCGCCGGTTCCGGCTCCGCGGTGGCGGAACCGCCTTCTCCTCGAGAGCCTCGGCCTCTTCCAGCGAGCTGACACCGATCACAGATGGACAGTCGTCGCGCGTTTAACGATGTTCCGGTGGAAGGTGGGCTGGGGGGCGGTCGGGCGGGAGGCGATCTCCTTCATAACGATCTCGGTTGGTGTACCAAAAACGCTCGCTATCGCGCCTTGGCCGCACACGACGCTTCGCCCGCTCCCGCCGTCGTGCGGGTTTCGCTGCGGGCTGCTATGATTCGCTCCATGAAGCGAAACCTGCTCCCCGCCTTGCTGGGGCTGTCCCTGGGTCTTTCACCTGGTCCGAGCTCCGCCCAGAACCCCGACCTCGTCGACGTATTCGAGCCTGGCGGCGGGTTGGTGGCCGACCTGAACGGCGACGGCGCGGTGGACTTCGTCACCGCGGCGCTCGTCCTCGGCGGCTCACCTTCCGCCTCGGAGCTCGCTGCGGCCGCCGAGATTTCCGCGCGCCTGGGCTTCGAAACGTCGTCGCTCGACATTCCGATCTCTCGCTGGGAAGCCGGGAGCGACAGCGCCGGTGGGAACGACGGCCTCCGCATCGTGATCGGCAGGAGCGGGCTCGCCGCCAGCGGCCTGATCCGGCCCGGAATCGACCCTCTCTCGCTCGATCCCGGCGAGGGGTCGGTCTCGCTGGTGGAGGAGGACGGGCGGAGCTGGCTGATCGTGGTGGGTGGCGATGACGCCGGTCTGCTCGCGGCTGCTCGGCTGTTCGCGGGGGTCCTGCCCCACGTCCGCAATCTCTCGTCTCCGGGACTCTCCGCAGTGCGCGCAGACCTCGAGTCCGCTTTGGCACAGGAAGACGACGAGGAGATCCGCATCAGGGTAGGCGGCGCTCGGGCGAGGACAGGCACGGAGGGCGTTTCTCTTGTCGTCGCCGACCTGGCCCTCCCCGGGGCGGAGATCGCAGAAGCCGTCGCCGCTCTCGAAAGGATCCAAGGAGATGGCGACGAGGAGTCCGATTCAACCGCTGCGGAAGAGCGAGCGCCGCTCGCTTACCGAGGGCTGGGAGGAGTGGCGGTGCGGATCGCGGACGAGGGAGACGCCGCCGCGCGGCCCGCCACAGTCGTGCGCCTTGCCGGGCGAGCCGACCCTGTGGCTCCGGGTCCGGTGCCGGGACGTCCGGGAGCTGGCGGCAAGGGCGGCCTCGACCTCTCCAACCTCTACACCTCCGACGGTCTGCTCGGAGGTGGGGCCATCCCCTCCCGCACCGAGACCGTGCTCGTGCCCGGAGCGAACGGCAGCGACGGTCTCCCCGACCTCGGCGCGCGTCTCGGCCTCGAGTCGACCGGACTGGTGCTTCCGCTCGCAGTCCCGGCCGACGCGGTCGAAAGCCCCGGATCCCTGCCGACGCTCATCCTCACCGGGACTGCGGACAGCAACGCTCACATCGGGAGTCTGGCGGACAGCGGCAAGGTCCGCACCGACTCGCTTGATCCCGGCGAGGGGCTGATCCAGCTCGTTCCCGACGCCTTCGGCGGCAAGTCGGCGCTCGTCGTCACCGGGATCGACGCAGCAGGCGCGGAACGGGCCCTCTCCCAGGCCGCCCGTACCTTCCCCAACATCTCGGAACGCGGCGACGACCGGCCCAGGATCGGTGACGTGGAGCGCGCCCTTTGGGACGCTCTATCGGGACACTCGCCGCTTGGGCAGGCCGCCATCGGGCTCTACAAGCTCGACCGGATGCTCGACGAGCTCGCCCGGAACGGGTCGCCCGGTGACACCGCGAACGCCGGCGACGAGCCCGCCACCTGGGAACGCGCCCGCGTGCTCTTCTCGGTGGAGAAGGCGGCGGACGGCCTGGGCGACCATGTGCGCGAACGCGTCACCTCAAGGCTCGGTCTGGTAACGGAGAGCGTCGAGGTGGTGGTCGACGACCGGGACGTGCAAACCGCAAGCACGATTTTCGTGGAGGACTCCGTCTTCCCGGGCGAGACGGATCGCTTCTGGGAACGCTTTCGGGAAGCCGTTCTCCCCCAAGTCGCCTCAGGAAGCGCAATAAGGGTGCGCGCCCGGCTCAGCGAGCCGCCCGAGCTCCGGCGGAGGATCGCCGCGCAGGCTCTCCGGGAGCTGGCAGAGGCGGGAGCCGACCCCGAAGCGAGTTCGGTGGAGGTTCTTTCCGCCTTCAAGCAGGGCTACTACTGGCTCACCGAATCGGTGCGTCCCAAGTTGGAGGAGATGCGGGCCGACGGACGCGAGATCGGCGAGATCCTGATCCGGTTCCGCCGGAACGAGCCGCCCGCCGAGTGGCCGCAACAGGCCATGCACACACCGGTCAGGTGGCTCCACGAAATATTTCCTGTCGACGAAGCGCTCGCCCGGGACATGGGGCTGGACCTGGAACGCATCCGCTTCGAGCAGACCGAGAGCGGACCTACCTATGAAGTGGTCGTCGCGGACACGAGCGGGGAGCTCCTCCTCACCCGGAGCTTCGATCCCCACCTGGTTCTGCGCCCCTACTTCGACCGCTTTCGGGATTACGAGCGCGTCAGAGTCACCACCGGGTGGCTCTCCGCATCGGTCGGCGAGGGTGAAACCGTCCGGATGATCGTGGACGAACGCATCCCCACGGATGCCGAGACTTTCTGGGACCACTACCAGAGCCACGTCCTGACCGCGATCTACGACCACGTGATGGAGCTCCACGACGGGCTTCCGCTCGGCGGGTCCGCCGATGCCCCCTACTTCGGTGAGCTTACCGTCGAGCTGGAGATGAGCGAACCCGACTATCGGCTTGAGATCGACAACGAGATCCACTCCCCCATGGACGCGCTCCACGAGGAGATCTACTTCGGCACTCTCGAGTTCTTCGACCTGATCGGGCGCAATTCGCGCGGGCAGGGGCTCACCTTCCCAGGGCGCGTGATTCCGGTGATGCGCCCGGTCGCCGACGGAGAGCCGCCGAAGATGAGGGTGAGCTTCACCGGCTTCAAGACCTCGCGGCCTGCGGTGATCGTCACGGTCGTGAGCGCGAACGACTCCACCGAGAAGCGGCTCGACATTCCTAAGAGCTCTCTCGACCGTCCGTCCGCCCGACTTGCCAAGGTGGTCGCCGGTGAACCGGGCCTCGCCCACCTCGCCCTTCGCGTCGAGGTCGATACCGAGGTCGATCTCCGGGACAGCCTCATCACGGTCGCTTCGCCGCTCGCGGTCGATCGTTCGATGGTGTCGGCGGAGCAGATCGAGAGCTCCCTCGCCGAGATGGAAGCGCTCCGGGCGGCCGGGTTCTACACCGACGAACTGGCGTTCCCCGATTTGGGGGAGATCGAGGTCTGGGCCGAGTGGAGCCATGAGCCGGACCCCGAGTCGCGTCGCGCCGCGACCTTGGCGGCGAACGGTGAACCACCGCCGCACCCGGACTGGCGGACGTTGCTGGCCGAGGGCTGGAGCTATTCGGGTGAGCGACTCGTCCAGTGGGACACGCCCATGCCGCCGCCCGAGGGGCACCGCGTTCTGGCCGAGATGGCCGACGCGTTCGACGAGGTGACGATGTACCGGATCGGGCGTTCGTACCTCGGCAAGGACATTTGGGCGGCCGACCTCACGTCGCCGATCTCCGGCAGCCATTTCTCGAGGGCCAAGGCGAGCGTGCAGAAGCCTACCGTGATCTATTCCGCACGTGAACACGCCAACGAGGTCTCTTCCACCAGCCACGTGCTCCGGCACGCCGAGCTTCTGCTGACCGACCCCGAACAGCGGGCCAAGCTGGATCGAGTCAACGTGATCGTCCACCCCTTCACCAACCCGGACGGGGCGCAGCTCGCCTACGATCTCTTCCGCATCACCCCCGACTTCATCCTCCACGCAGGCTACCTCGGCTCGCTGGGTCAGGGCGCCACCAGCGGCGGGAGCGACCCTCACCCGATCTATCCCGAGGCGGCGGTGCGGCAGCGACTCTGGGAGATGTGGACGCCCGACGTCTTTCTCAACCCGCACGGGTACCCGTCGCACCAGGTGGTGCAGCTCTTCAGCGAATACTCCGGACTCGTGCGCCGCGGCCGAGTCACCGAACGCAACTGGGGCCTCAACAAGGGCTGGTTCATGCCCGGGTTCGGGTACGTCGACAGCCCGAACTTCCCTCGCCACAAGGACGCGGCCTTCTCGATCCGCGGATACGTCACCGAGGGCATCAACTCGAATCGCGACGTCTTCGAGATGAATCAGCGCACGTACGAACGCTACCGCAGGTACGGTGCGGCCTTCGACCCCGAGGTGTTCCGGCTGCCCATGATCGACAGCGTCATGATCCACATGCCGCTCAAGGGTTCGTCGGGAGGAGGAGGCGGCGGCTACGACCCGGCCATAACCATCTGGAGCGGGATCACCGAAGCGCCGGACGAGACGGCTTACGGTCCGTGGTTGGAGCTCGTCGCCAAGGCCGGGCTATCGTGGGATCAGGCGATCTTCGACTATCTCCATGACGGCGACCACGAGGTCAAGCGCTCGGGCTCTTCCTTCTTCGGTGGCGTGTCGCTGAGAATCGATCGGGCGCGGCCGCCCGAGGTCGATCCGGAGGAGTCCGAACCGGAAGACTCGGCAAACGCTACCTCCGCCTCGGAATCTGTCCCTGCGGGAACGCCACCAGGCTCTCGTTCCCGTCGTGGCCGACGGCGGCTACCCCGAAGAGATAGTTGTCGATGACGAGGCCGTCGAAGGTGTGGGTCGTGACGTCCCCGACCCATCGCGACCACTGCCACTGGGGCTCCGTGGTCTCCCGCCAGTAGACCTTGTAGCCTGCCGTTCGCGGATCTTCGACGGGATCCCAGGTCAGTGTGGTGGAAGGTCGGACCGCGCCGCCGACGAGGACGCCTGAAGGAGCCGGTGGCGCCCATGCGAGCTGGGCCAGCGTGGCTGCGTTCAGCGCGGTGAGCTTGGCCGCATAGTCGAAGTTCACGCCTTCGATCACGTCTCCGTAGGCGATTCCGTTCTCGACCCGGATGTTCTGGTGCTGACGAGTGTAGTTCTCGTGCGTCTCCATGATGCGCACGCCGGCGAAACCCAGGTCGTTGAACGGTCTGTGATGGCCGCCGCGACCGAAACGATCGAGCCGATAGATCATGATCGGGTCCAGGTTCGGAATGAACCGGTCGGCGGTGCGCGCGACGTACCGGGCGAGCTGGCGCGACGGCCCGTCCACCTCGCCCCCGAAGACTCTGTAGCGCGCCCGTTGCCGGTCGGAGTCGGTGACGGGCGTGGGTTCGGAAAAAACGCGGAAAGTGTTGTTCTCGATCACGCCGTCCACGCCCTCGATGTTGCCGATCATGTCGTTGTTGAGAACGCCGACGATCTCCCACCCCCGCTCACGAGCCTCTTCGGCCACGTGGCGTCCGCCCCAGAGTCCCTGCTCCTCGCCGGAAAGCCCCATGAGGATCACCGAATTTCCGAACTCGTGGTCCGCGAGCAGCCTGGCCGCTTCGATGGCGCCGGCCATGCCCGAGGCGTTGTCGTTGGCCCCCGGAGCGTCGCTCTCCCCGTCGGAGCCGCTCGACGCCCGCGAATCGATGTCTCCCGACATGATCACGTAGGTGTCGGGATTTACCGTGCCCCGCTTGATGGCGAGAATGTTCACCACCCACGTGGTGTCCGGAACCGGCACTATGCGTCTCAGGTCGACCACGTCGTAGCACCCGTCGCATCCGGCCGAGATGCGCTCGAACTCGGCTTGGATCCAGCGCCTGGCCGCGCCGATTCCCCGCGTCTCGGAAAGGGTGTCGGAGAAGGTGTTCCGGGTTCCGAAGCCCGCAAGTCGCCGGATGTCCGCCTCGATGCGCTCGGCGGAAACCGCTTCGACGATTTCGTAGACCCGAAGATCGACCTGAGGAGGCGCCTGTGCTGCGGATTGGGCCGACGCACGGTCGGGTGCGCCGATTCCGGCAAAGGTGATCGCGAGAGCGACGAGGGCGGCTGAGACGCGGGCGGCGAACGGGCGGGCTGGTGACATGGGCAGCCGGGGTTTAGCCCGTTTCCCTGTCAACGATCGCGGGCCCTCTTCTCCTCCTCCGGAACGATACTCTTCAGCAGTCGTTCGTCGCGCCCCTTGAGACATATCCTCTACCATTCCAAAGACCTTACACAAAGCTCCACGGCATCTGCTTACCATTCGAGCCCTCCCCCCTTAAGGTGCCACGCCTCGTGCACTGCGGTCAAGAGGAGCTCTCGGTCTTGCAAACCGGACTCCAAGACCGCAAACCCGGGACGGTCGGGGTCATTACTGGGTCGTGCCCAACCGGTAACTCCGTCGTTTCGGGTACCCCAACCTAGATTCGAATCCGCGAGCATCATGCCCATAGCATCCTTGCCGTCGTTGCAAAACGATCCACTTGCCCAAGTAGCCGCCTCCTTAAGATCGTGAATGCGCCGGCAGTCTGGACCTGCCCCGCTTTCACGGACGGTTGGTTTCTGTGGTTGATGGTGTCTGATGTGGTTTCTTTTCTCGCTCTTCCAA
>JAGWBQ010000012.1:0-68261 GCA_021295815.1 Gemmatimonadota bacterium
GGGTCTCGGTCGTGGTCGCGACAGTGATCCTCGCTACGCTGGCCGGCAAGGTGGCGAGCCGCAAGTTGGAAGATCGCGCTACGGCGGAGAGCAGTAGCGGGTCAGAGTCGCACCCGCGTGGCCGTTCCTCCGGCGCGGACTCCGCCGCAGAAAACTCCACCGACCCGGAGTCGGGGGGCGGCCATGGGTGAACCTGTCGCGGTCGCATTCCTGGAAGCCGCCGTTCGCCTCGGGACCCCTCTCGCACTCGCGGCCCTGGGTGAACTCATGACCGAGAGGAGCGGCGTGCTGAACCTCGGAATCGAGGGATCGCTCATTGCGGGAGCGTTGGGGGCCGCCTTCGGAGCCCTGTGGAGCGGCGATGCGACGACGGGCATCGTGATGGGCGCCGTTGCCGGATTCGCAGTGGCTGCGCTGTTCGCCGGATTCACCATCGGTCTGGGAACCGACCAGGTGATTACCGGAACCGCTGTCTCGATCGGGGCCATCGGGCTGACCGGGGTTCTCTACCAGGCGGCCTTCGGCGTGACCGGCACCGCTCTGACCCTGCCCACGTTGGGCGATGTCGACCTGCCCCTGGTATCGCAAATTCCGGTCATCGGCCCGGTCGTCTTCAACGCGACGCCCACCGCCTATCTCTCCTGGCTGCTTGCCCCGCTTATCTGGTGGTTTCTCTTCCGCACCACCGCCGGGCTGCGGCTGCGCGCCGCCGGAGAGGACCCCGACGCGGCCGCGGCCTTGGGGGTCAGGGTCCTGCGCACCCGTTTCTGGGCGACCTGCTTCGGCGGATTGCTCGCCGGCACTGCGGGAGCTCATCTCGCGCTGGCCCACGCCGGCACCTTCGCCGAGAACATGAGCGCAGGTCGAGGCTTCATCGCGATCGCCGTGGTCGTGCTCGGGATGTGGAGTCCTTTCACCGTTCTAGCGGCGGCGCTCTTCTTCGGGGCGGCGTCTGCGCTACAATTCCAAGGGCAGGCCCTTGGTCTGGGGATCCCTCATCAGGTCTTCCTCGCTCTGCCTTACTTGCTGACTCTGCTCGCGCTCGGGACTCGCTTCGGGCGCGCCAAGGCACCTGCAGCACTGGCCGCCCCTTGGCCCGAACGGAGGCCCTGACATGCCGTCCTCCACAATCTTCGATCCTGGAAAACCCCCTCCATCCTTGGAAAACTCTCCCGGCATTCGTTGGGCGCCGCGACCCTGCAAGCGTTCCACCGGACAGGCTGGCTGGCGCCGCGGTGCATGGCTTGCCGCCCTCGCCGTCCTGACGGCCACGCCTTCCAGGGCCCAGCACGTGGAGTTTCCTCCCTACCGGGTGCCGCTCCCGGCCTTCGAGGACGCGACGGGTGGAACGGGTGTCGTCGCCACCGGCCTTCTCCTGCGCCGGTTGGAGGGCGTTAAGCGGGTTCTCATGGTCGGCGCACATCCCGACGACGAATCGACGACCCTTCTCACCGTTCTGGCTCGCTCTCTCGGTGCGCAGACCGCCTACCTCTCCCTCACACGGGGTGATGGCGGCCAGAATCTGATCGGGCCCGAGCTTTGGGAAGGGCTGGGAGTCATCCGAACCGGAGAGTTGGAGGCGGCGCGGCGGATCGACGGGGGCGAGCAGTTCTTCACCCGGGCGTTCGACTTCGGGTTTTCGAAGAGTGCGGAGGAAACCCTGTCCGTATGGCCGCAGGAGCAGGTGCTGGCCGACATGCTGGCCGTGATCCGCGATTTCCGGCCGCAGGTGGTGATTTCGGTCTGGAGCGGCACGCCTTCCGACGGACACGGACACCATCAGGCTGCGGGTCAGTTGGCACTCGAAGCCTTTCGGGAACGTGGTTCCGGCGTCGATCCAAGAACCGGGCTCGTTTGGCCGGTATGGTCGGCCTCGAAGTTCTATCTCTCCGAACGACGACGATTTTTCAGCACCGATGCAGACGTGGACGAGGGTGTGCGAGAGGTCGTCACCTTCCCTGCGGGCGATATCGACCCGCTGCTGGGGCGTTCTCCGGCCCAGATTTCCGGAGCCAGCCGGTCGCGCCACCGTTCGCAGAACATGGGAACGGCCCAACCCCTGGGACCTCGTTCGGCCGGCACGGTCTTCGTGGAAGGAACCGTGGAAGCCGGTGACGGGCTCTTCGCCGGGATCGACACCACGCTGGCGGGAGTGATAGCGGGTCTTGCGGAGGAAGATCGGGAAGAGGCCTTCGGTCATCTCGACGAGTACCTGTCTGCGGTGGCCGACGCCCGTCACTTTTTCGGCGTCGACCTCGACGCGACCGCAAGCCATCTGCTGGCCGCGATCAGCTCGATGCGAAGGCTGGAGACGCTCGGCTACCGGTGCCGTCTTTCGGCCGAAAGCCTCCGGGAAGGGTGCCCTCCTAGCACAAACCGTAATTTTCTGGCGACCGTCAGGGACAAGCTCTCGCTGACCACTCGGGCGTACATGGCGGCAGCCGGAATCGTCGTGGACGTCAGGGCTTCGAGCCCCCTGCTGGTTCCGGGTTCGTCGGTTCAGGTGACGGTCACTCTCTGGAACGGAAGTGAAAAGGCTCTCGATGGAGTGACGGCCCCGCTGAACCTCCCTCCGAACTGGGGGACGGTCCTTTCGGTCGAGGGGGGAATTGTCGAAGGAAGAGTCCCCCCCGGCGGGCTCGCGTTCTTCACCTGGACCGTTCGGCTGCCGGATTCCGCCGAACCGTCGCGGGTTTACTATCTGCGAGAGCCCCGCGGGACCGGGAGCTATAGCTGGGAGGATTCGACAAGTCGGAATCCACCGGGAAAACCCAGAAACCGGGCGCCGGTCGACGGGTTCGTGACCTTCACCCCTGAGGGCTCCGGCGTCCCTGTTCACGTGAGCCGACCCTGGCGGTACGTGGGCGTGGACAGGGCGCGGGGTGAGTTCGCCAAGCCCGTGCTGGTGGTTCCGGGGATCACCGTGGCGGTGAGCCCGGACGCCCTGGTGTGGCCGCAGACCAGGGACGGTGTCGCGCAGCTTTCCGTTGTTGTCGCCACCGAGAACGAGGACGGTGCGAGTGGGGAGGTCGAGATGATTCCGCCTCAGGGTTGGAACGTGTCTCCGCGCATCCGTGAATTCGATTTGGCAGCCGCCGGATCCCGACGCTCGCAAAGCTTCGAGCTCAGGCCGACCAGTGAGCCCGCCGTCGGGCGTCATACCCTGGAGGTGGTGGCGAGGAGCGACGGTCGGGAATACCGGGAAACTCTCGATCTCATCGACTACGAGCACATCGAACGCACCCCCCTGTACGCACGGTCGGACGTCTCCCTGAGCGTGATCCCGGTCGAGGTCGATCCCGGTCTGCGGGTGGGATACGTCATGGGCAGCGGTGATTCCGGCCCCGAAGCGATTCGTCAACTGGGCGTCGAGGTCGAGGTACTCGACGGCGAGCAGATTCTCACAGGAGATTTCGCTCGTTTCGACGCCATCGTGCTGGGGGTGCGCGCCTACGAGACCCGGGAGGAGGTCCGTTCGGCGAACGCGCAGCTCTTGGATTACGCTCGCAGCGGCGGCACCGTGATCAATCAGTACAACCAGTACCGCTTCTCGGGAGGCGGGTTCGCTCCCTACCGCCTTTTCATCGACCGACCTGCAGCCCGAGTCTCGGACGAGAGCGCTCCGGTGACCTTGATCGAGCCCGATGCACCGATCTTCACCACGCCGAACCGAATCACCCAGGCCGACTTCGACGGCTGGGTTCAGGAGCGAGGGCTATACTTCGCAAGCGAGTGGGGTGACGAGTTCACGCCGGTGATCGAGCTGAACGACCCCGGTGAGCCGGCCCGCCGAGGTGCGCTGCTCGTGGCTGCGGTGGGGGAGGGCGTCTACGTGTACGCCGCGCTGTCGTTCTTCAGGCAATGGTCGGAGCGGGTGCCGGGAGCCTACCGCCTCTTCGCAAACCTGATCTCGCTAGACGGATACGAATGGGAGGAATTTCGTGGCAGGCTGCGGAGAAAATCTCACGAGCGGTGAAGCGCCGCACGATAGTGAACGAGCAGTACCGTTGTTCGCCCGAAGAGCAACACCGAACGCAGAGTCGATCGGCGATGTAGCGCCAAAGCCGGTCGGAGCAGCAGCGCCTGGGGCTCTCAGCTCGTTCGCCGTGCTCCCGGCCACAGGGCGCTGATCGCCATCCCGACCGCGACCACGGTCACTGCTCCGATGACGTTGTGCCAGAGGAAGGCTATGTCGGGCCAGTATTCGCTGATCGCTCCGACGGTCCCCATCCCGGCCAGCAGACCTACGAAGGCGCCGATCGGGCCCGCCCGCGGGATCATCGCCAGCAGGAAGACGCCCAGTATGGAGCCGTAGAAGAACGACCCGAAGCGATTCACCACCTCGATCAGCGACCCTAGAGATACGGCGTAGAGGGCCACGACCCCGGCGAACACGCACCAAAGTCCGGTGGCCCAGCGCGACATCTTCAGATAATGGGAGTCCTCGGCTTCCGGCTTGACCCAGCGACGGTAGAAGTCGATTACGCTCGTGGTGGCCAGGGCGTTCAGCTCGGCGGCTATGCTCGACATCGCCGCCGCCAGCACCCCTGCGGGGCAGTTCGTTGAGCACGAAGTGCGGCATGATGTAGTTCACGTCGAGTGGGTTTTCGCCGGTAACATCTTCGGCCAGAGCCAAGGCCGTGTCGCGAACCGCCCTGACCGCCGCCTCGCTCTCCACAAAGGTCGCTGCCGCAGCCTCGGCATCGGCTTCGGTAGCTTCGGCCAGAGCTCGAGCGGCAGCAGCTCTCGCCTCCCATGCCTCGGTGTAGATACCGTCGAGCTCCTGGTAGCTCTCGCCCCGCTCCGCCACCACGGCGGCTTCGTGCGCCGGATTGTAGAGCAGGGGCGGTTTGGCGAATTGGTAGTAGACGAAGACGAGCACCCCCACCAGGAGGATGAGAGCTTGGAGCGGAATCTTCCAGTAGGCGCTCACCATGAGCGAGCTCCGAGCCTCGTCGACCGACTTGGCGGTCAGGTAGCGCTGAACCTGCGACTGATCGGTACCGAAGTAGCTCATCATCAGGAAGGTTCCGCCGATGAGTCCAGCCCAAACCGTGTATCGCTCGTCGAGCCGGAAGGAAAAGTCGAACGCCTGCATGTGACCCGTCGCACCGGCGACGCGCAATGCTTCGTCGGGCGGAACCGGCATCTCGAGCAGAAGCACGACCGCTACCGCTACCATGGACGCCACGATGAGGACCATTTGCTTGACGTCGGCGTACGCGATCGCCTGCACGCCTCCCGCCATCGTGTAGAGAGCCGTCGGTACCACGACCAGCCCCACCGCCCAAGTCAGCGGGATGTTGAAGATGGCGCTGAGAACGACGGCCGGCGCGGCGATTATCACGCCTGCGGACATTCCCCGGGAGAGCAGGAAGAGCAGAGCGGTGAACGAGCGCGTGCGGGCGTCGAAGCGCCGCTCCAGGAACTCGTAGGCCGTGTAGACCCCGGAACGGTGCAGGAAGGGCACCAGGGTCACGCCGAGGATGACCATCGCTAGCGGCAGGCCGAAATAGAACTGGACGAAGCGGATGCCTTCCGTGGCCCCCTGGCCGGGAGTGCCGATCATCGTGATGGCCGAGAGCTGAGTGGCCATGACCGAGAGTCCGACCACCCACCAGTTGAGTCCCTTGTTCGCGAGCAGGTAGCCTCGCACCGAGTCGGTATCCTTGGAGCGCCGAATCCCGTCGATCACCACGTAGCCGAGATAGGCTACGACGATGACCCAGTTGATCCAGTGCAAGAAGGGCTCCCGGGGCTGGTGTCAGCCGTGGTAGCGGTTCTGCAGGAGGACGAGAAGGAAGAGCGCTATGGCCTGGATGGTCAGGACCCGCACGAGCGGACCGGTGAAGCTCCGGCCTGCTCCATCCTCGCCCGCAGGTTCGTCGATCACCTCTCGCGCAGCGCCGTCATCGCCGACTGCCACCGCGATCCGCCGTCTCAACGATCAACCTGGTCACGGTGATCGTCTCGGCCTGTGAACACCCACCATTTTCTCCAACGAACCTGCCTTCGACGACCACGGCGTCTCCGGCATGCGGAGCCCTAAGGATGGGAGCGCCGTCGGGACCTGTGGGCGGGGGTGCGGAATCGAGCGACAACGTGTAGAAGTAGCCGTCGGCGTCGCGGACCATCAGGCAGTCCTCGCCTTCGTCGGTGACCTCCGCCGTCCGGCGGATGAGACCGAGCTCGTTGGTGACGTGGAAGGGGTCGGAGAGGCCGGTGGGTACGAAGTTGCCGTTGAAGATGATAACGACCAGTGCGCGATCCCACGTGGCGTAGTCGGGCACGGTCAAGGTTCCCCCTACCTCGCCCCACTCCTGCTGCTGCGCCTCGCCCAGCGCCTCGAATCCGGAACCGACGGCTCCCATGCCGAGCACGACCCGGCCTTGGAAGGGAAGGTTCTCCGTGTAGATCGAAATCTCGGTGCCGGGCGGCCCGCTCCTGGGCTCCATCGACTGGATGCGCCGGGCGGAGTCCGGCGTAGCCGGGTTCCGGTGGGCCTGTGCGCTCAGCTCGTCAGTGCACGCGGGCGCGGCGGTCCAGATCCGGAGCGCCGCGAAGACGACGAACGAGACCGTGAGGCACCGCGCCGACATGCGAGAAGCGTGTCCTATCCGGCCGGATGCACGTGCATTTTGACCCTCGTGTCCTCCCAGGACATCACCAGGTCGCCCATGGCGCGCTCGTTCTCCCAGGGCTCGAACGTGAAGGTCATGGTCTCGACCATCTCTTCGGTCTCCTCGGGCGTGGCCATGAAGGATCCTACGTCGCCGGCCATGACTTCCTCGTTGATCGGGATCCCCCAACGCTCGTGCATCGAGTTGAAGGTTATCTCCCAATCGCCGTCCGACATGGGCGTGGCGTATACCGAATAGCTTCCGGCATCAAGAGCGACGCCTCCGATACTGGCGGGTCCCGTAAGGTGGATCGCGGTAGCTTCGTTCGCGCCCAACCTCCAAGGCTCTCCGTACGCCACCACCTCGCCGAACGCCATGCGGCCCCGTGCGGACGGGGCTCCGTAGCAGATGGTGCCCATGCCTCCGTCGAACTCGAAGGACGTGGACATAAGCGGGCTGGCTCGTCCCTCCAGCTCCGCCCCCTCGCGAATCCAACAGGGCTCGTCGATCATGGACGCCATCTCCATCTCGCCCATCTCCATCTCCATCTCCATCTCCATCTCGTCCATCTCCATCTCCATCTCGCCCATCTCCATGGACTCGTCGTTCATGGCATCGTCGGCATCGTCACCGGAACCGCCAGGGCAGGCGAGCAAGAACGGGACCGTGATCAGGAGAGCGGCGTAGTTCCGAAACATCTTCTTCATGCTTGTTCCTCTTGTCGAGAACGGGTAGGGTCGGCGAAGCCGCGACCGCAGGTCATGCGGCCGGCTCCGATCTGAAATAATGCACTCACATGCGACGCGAGTCAAATTCGGAAGGCAGAACCTTCCTCAGCCTCCGATCTCGCCGCTGGGCCAGGGAGCGCCCTGATCCCCTGCGGGAACCTCTCCGACTCCGCGGAAGATGAACTTCTGCACCCGCTTGCCTTCGTAGGTCTCGGTGGTGTAGATGTTGCCCTGCGAATCGGTGGCGATGGAGTGTACGGCGAAGAAAAGACCGGGCTGGCGGCCGCCGTCTCCGAAGCTGGTCAGCACTTCCAGAGAAATGCGGTCCATCACGTAGACCTTCATGTTCTTGCCGTCGGCGACGTACATGTACGTCTGTTCGGGGTCGCGTGAGAAGGCGATATCCCAAGTGGAGCCGTCGCCCAGGGTTCTGGGGGCGATGCGCACCTCGTCCACGTATTCGCCCTCCTTGTTGAAGACCTGGATCCGGTCGTTGGGTCGGTCGCAGACGTACACGAATCCGTCGTCGCTGGGTTCCGCGCAGTGGACCGGCGACCGGAATTGCTGGATCAAGGGAGCGTCAGGGTCGTAGGGGCCGGTGTTCTCGTCGCTGGGTTCGTTGCCGTAGGCGCCCCAGAACCTCTTCATCTCGCCGGTGGCCATGTCGATAACCGCGACGCGCTTGTTACGGTAGCCGTCCGCGACGTACGCCTCGCCGGCTGCCGCGTCAAAGGAGATCTTGGCGGGCCGACCGAAGTGGTCGGCGGCGGTGCTTCCCAGATCGGTACCCGGGATTCCGTACTCCGCCAGGAAGGTGCCGTCCTTGGCGAATTTGAGCACGTGGCCGTCGCCGGGACCGTTTCCGCCGATCCAGACGTTGTCCATAGGGTCGATGCTGATGCCGTGGTTCGACGCCGGCCAGGTGTAGTCTTCGCCCTCGCCGCCCCAGGAGTCGATGAGCGCTCCCTCCGGCGAGAAGACGAGTACGTAAGGTGCGGGAAGACAGCATTCCCCGGTCGGTGGATCGGAGGCGGCGCCGATCTCGGTGCGCTCGTTCAGCGGGGCCTGCCGGTGGATGACGTAGACGTTGTCCTGGGAGTCGATGCCGACGCCGACCACGGATCCCATGACCCAGTGGTTGGGGAGCGGCTGCGGCCAGAAGGGATCGACTTCGAACCTGGGCGCCTCCACGGTCTGCGTACGATCAGCCGCGACGCCTTCTTCCGTGCCGCAGGCCGACACGCCGATCATGGTCACGGCGGCGAGCACACCGATCACGGTGCAGATTTTCCGCTTCCTGCTATTGGGCGTGGTCGCCGCGATGATGCATAACACAGCGGCGACGGCCATTCCCGATGCGATGAGATAGTTCATGCGTTCAGTACCTTTTCGGTGGTTCGTCGTTGGCTCCCGGCGCGGGTTCAGCCGGTCTTCCTGTATTTCCTGAGCATGCGCGGCCCCACCTCGGCGGCATATACGTCGCCGTTGGCGTCGGTGGCCACGCCTTCTCCGCCGCTCGTGGGTGAGCTGTCCTGGTCTTCGACGGGATCCGCAATGAAGTCGGTAACCCAGCCGTCCGCCGCGCTTCCGATGTAGATGCCCCGCCGCCATCCCGGGTTCCTAGCCGCATTGGACTCGGAGTCGGTTGCGAAAAGCACGTCGGCGTCGTCGATGTAGAGCCCGCTCGGCCTTCCGAACTGCGTCCAGGTGTGGAGGTGGTTCCCGTCCTGGTCGAAGATCTGGATGCGGCTGTTGCCGCGATCACCGACGAAGAGCCTGCCCTGCGAGTCCATGGCGAGGGCGTGAGGGTCGCGGAACTCACCGTTCTCGCCGCCGGTTTGGCCCCAGGCGGTGATGAAGTCGCCTTGCGCGTCTAACTTCACGATCCGGTTGTTTCCGCCGGCGTTGTGGCCGTCCGCGACGAAGATGCTTCCGTCGGGAGAGACCAGAACGTCGGAGGGCATGCGGAAGTGGGTCTCGTCCTCGCCCGGGACGCCTTTTTCGCCCAGCACCATCAGGACCTCGCCTGCGGGGCTGAACTTGACCACGATGTGCCCCCAGCCTTCGGGCTGCTCTCCGAAACCGACCGCATCGGTCATCCAAACGTTGCCCTCGGCGTCAACGAAAATTCCGTGCGGCCAGAGGATCAGCCCTGCCCCGAAGCTCGTCATGAGCGATCCTTCGAGGTCGAAGCGCAGGACGGGATCCAGGTCCGAGTCGGCGCAGGTGTTGGCCCCGCAGCGCTCGCCCACCCACATGGAGCGACCATCGGGAGCTGGGAAGACCGCGCTGGTGGCACCCCAATCGCGTCCTTCGGGCAGCGGCGCCCAGACTCCCTCGACCGCCCGGTAGGTCGAACCTTCCTCCAAGGCAGGCGGAGCGGCGCACCCCGAGAGCGCGGTCAGGAGCAGGAGCACGCTCGGTGCTGCGAGCGCCGACCTGTTGCAAGGAGGGTGGACGTCGAGCGTGTGTACGGGCCTGACCTGCGGTGCGGGCCTGACCTGCGATAGGGGAGGGGACTGCGGTGCTGGCATGGCTGCGGATCGAAAGGTGGCCCGGTAGCGGAACCAGGCGATGTCGTTACGGGCGGAAGGAAAAGGTACGGCAGCTCGGAGAAGAATGCCAGAGCGGTTCGGGCAGCCGTTCCGGGTTGGGCCGTGATTGACGTGGTAGTTCCGTCGTCGGCCCTCAGCGATCCTCGGGCCGGTTCGTGGACGACGGGACCGTCGGCGATTCGTGTTCGGATCCCAGGATCCGTAGCCGTCGGAACGCCAGTTGCAGGGCGAAGGCTGCCGCCGCCGAGAGAACGATCAGGAGCAGCCAGCGGGTCATCAGGTCACCCCCGTCGCCACCGGTCGGCGCGGAGTAGTCGACCCTGAGAAGGGTCTCGCCCCGGTCGAGCATCCAGTGCCAGCCGGTGTGCGCGAGGGCTGCCGATATGATGATCGCTCCGCCGACCGCGGGCACGATGCGGAAGAGAAGCGCGAGCGTCGGCACCAGCACGAGCAGGACCGCGATCTGGCCCAGCTCCACCCCCACGTTGAACGCCAGCAGCGAGGTGAAGAGGTGCGATCCCGCGAACTGGAGCGACTCGGAGAGGGCGAACGAGAACCCGAATCCGTGCACCAGTCCGAAGCCGAAGGCCATGAGCCAGCGCCGCCGCGACCTCGTCCCCAGAATGTTCTCGAAGGCCATGAAGACGATCGAGAGAGCGATGAGCGTCTCGATCAGCACCGGGAACCAAAGCGCTTCGGGAACCAGCCCGAAGGCGGAGGCGACCAGGGTGATGGAGTGCGCGGCCGTGAAGGAGGTCACCACCGAGATCAGCGGAAGCGCCCTTCGAACCGGGAGCACGAGGCAGAGGAGGAAGAGAAGATGATCGATTCCGTCGAGGATGTGAAAAAAACCGGAGAGGGTGAACACACCTGCCGCTTCCCACCAGTGCGGGTCGAGGCGGACCGGACCCGGGTCGCCCTTGTAGCTGAAGGGCCGGACCGAGCCGTCGGGCAGAATGAAGCGCAGCACTGTCTGCGTGCGCAGGGCCAGATGCGCGAGGCGGGCGTCCAGAGTGAGCCGGGCCTCCTGGCGGGCCGGCGCTTCGAAGAGGATGTCGAGCATGGCCTGGGCCGGCGGCAGTTCGGCCTGTTCGTCGAGCGGGGGGCCGAGCACCTGCCGGTATGCTCTTTCGAAGGTCGTGAAGGCTCGGTCTCCGGGCGCGGAGATGCGGGTCGCCACCAGACTCAAGCCGGGCACCGGGTCCCCGTCCTCGTAAAGAGTGAGGTAGGGCGCGATCCACTGACGCGCGGCATCTTCGGCCAGCGACGCGGCCTCCGAGAGCTCGAGATAGCCGGGCTCTCGGGTCGGAAATTCGTAGTCGCGCATCGCCGCGAGGGGCACCCTGGCAAGCACGCGCACTCTGCCTTCGCCGTGGGTTACGAAGGCCTGGACAGTTACGTCGGCCGGTATCTCGTGCGCTTCCGGCCACGCAGGGAGGAGGAGAACCATGGCAACAACCGACGCTGCGGTCAGCCGACCCCGGCCGCCGGTTCGCGTCCGTCCGGTCACCGGTTCACGCTCTTTTCGTATTGCGAATGCACATCATCCGAATCCCGGTGCGTCCGATTAATTTCCCGAGAGCCTCCCTTCCAAGATTCAGGAGCCCGTCTTGATCCGCAACCGACCCCGCTACCGCCGCCGCTCGATGGAGGGCTGTCGGTGAACGCGCTTCGTTTCGAAGATGTCGTCCGCGCCGGCCGGCGCATCCGCGATGGCGTGGTCACGACGGAATGTTCGCGCTCGCTCGGGTTCCCGGAGGCGGATTTCGGTCGCGTCCGCTTCAAGACCGAATTCAGGCAACGCACAGGCTCGTTCAAGGACCGAGGAGCCCTTAACAGGCTTCTCCTTCTCGATCCGAACGAACGCCGGGTCGGAGTGGTCGCAGCCAGCGCAGGGAACCACGCGCAGGCCCTAGCCCACCATGCGGCTCTGCTGGGGATCCCGTGTACCATCGTGATGCCCGAAGGCGCTCCGCTCATCAAGGTCACCCGGACTCGCGCCTACGGGGCTCGCGTCATCCAAACCGGCGAGACCCTGACCGACGGCCTGGCGAGCGTGAAGAGGCTCGTGGATCGGGAAGGGCTGACGCAGATTCCCGCCTTCGACGATCTTCGGGTCATGGCGGGCCAAGGGACGATGGCGCTCGAGATCCTGGACCAGACGCCCGACACCGACACCGTCATCGTACCTGTGGGCGGCGGAGGCATGATCTCGGGAGTCGCCACGGTCGTGAAGACCTTGAAGCCGGAGGCCCGCGTCATCGGAGTGGAGGCGGCCGCGTCGCCAGGCGCAGTCGCTTCCCTCGCAGCCGGGAAACCCGTCCACCTGGAGAGCTCCGACACTCTCGCCGACGGTATCGCCGTGAAGCGCATCGGCGATCTGAGCTTCCCGATCATTCGGGATCTCGTTGACGAGATGGTCGTGGTCGACGAGGAGGAGATCGTACGCGCCATCTTCTTTCTGATGGAGTCGGAAAAGATGGTGGTCGAGGGTGGCGGCGCGGTCGGGGTGGCGGCGCTACTGACCGGCAAGGTACGCCCCAAACCGGAAGACGACACCGTGGTCGTGCTCTCGGGCGGAAACATCGACATGAACGTGGCTTCCAAGATCATCGACCGCGGTCTCTGGGCCGACGGACGACTTACGCGACTGGCGGTGGTGGTGCGCGACCGCCCCGGCTACCTCCACGAGGTGACCGCCGTGGTGGCCATCGCGGGCGCCAACGTGCTTCACATCGAGCACACCCGCACCTTCGGAGACATCACGGTCGGGCATGTGAGCGTCGAAATGGAGATCGAGACGCGCGGACGGGCTCACGTGGCCGAGATTCTGAAGGAGATCAAGGCCTTGGGCCACAGGGTGCGCGAGGTGGCGTGAAACATCGCTCACGGCCCACGCGGCGCATTGGGAGCCTTCGTGGTTAGGAGACCAACGGCCTCTCCACCGACCTCCGGCGGTAGCCGAAGTCTTCCGCGCTGGGCTAGTGTTACGCTCAAGCTCGCTCTGAGCTTTGCGGTCGGGTGGTTCTTGCTCGCGAGAGCCGGAAGTGATTTCGATATCGCCGAGTTACGGGAAGACGGTCTCTTGCTCGAAGATCTGCGCTGGAGTTTCATCTCTATCGCCACGTTGTGCCAGTGCGTAGGGGTGCTGGTGGGCGCCACGGTTTGGGGCGGTGTGGTGAAGAGGATTTCGGGAAGAGGGCCACCCGTCTCGGTCGGCATGAAGATCTGGATGGTCGGCGGACTCGGACGATACCTGCCTGGCAAGATCTTCGGTGTATTGGGCATTATCGGGCTCGCTCGTCGCGCTGGCGTCGCCGCGGCCAACGCAGGCGCGGCGGTGGGGCTGGCTTCGTTTCTTGGAATCGTCGGCGCGGCCTTGGTCGGCGCATTCATGTATTTCGAGCTGGACTGGCGGATCGGCCCCGGACGGTGGCCCACCTTCGGACTCGTGCTAATCCCGATCGCTCTGCTCTACGTGCCCACCATTCAGGCACGACTCCTCCGGCTTTGGTACCGTTTGATCCGAATGAACGCCCCGGAGACCGCGGCACGGCTCGGTATGCTCCGGTGGACCGGGGTCACCTTCGCCTCCTGGGTGGCGCATGCCGGGGCGTTCTGGCTTCTCGGGCAAGGGCTCGGAATCGGCATACCGCCGTTGATCGCAGGGCCCGCGTTCGCTCTGGCCTGGCTGGTCGGCCACGCCTCCCCTCTCCCGGCGGGGGTCGGCGTACGTGAGCTCGGTCTCGTCGGCCTGCTGGCCGGCCACGCCAACGAGGGAGATATCGTCGCCCTGTTGATCGTCGCCCGCGTCTGGTCGACGCTGGTCGAACTGCTGGTAACGCTGACACTGTGGCTTGCCGTCGAGTCCCCGAAGGTCGACCCGCAGGCCACCGATCACTGAAACCGCGTCAGGGGAGGTCGACGCACTGCGGACCGAGGCGATCCCGGTTCCCGGGCCGTAAGATCAGCGGCCGAGCGAGAAGGTCCTGCGCACACCCGCGGTAAGCGTCCAATCGTCACCTAGTTGCGGTCCTTGGAGGTCGCGTGCGAGAGCACGACTCCATTCGACGTGAAGATGAGTGCCTGCGAAGATCAGGTTCAGACCGATGGGCATGACGACGCTCCTTCCGCCTTGGCGGCTCGGGTGCACGGTAGGGAGCAGGTCCGGATCCTGAAGCGCCGAGTCGTGCCCCTGGTGGCCGCCCCGCTGACTCGCCGCGATCCTGGTTGAAACGCCGATCCAGTCCCTCGGATGGAAAGCACCCCAAGCGGTCCCGCGAATTTCGCTGCCCCGCCTCCACCTTCTGCCATTGTCGCCGAGCGGCAGGCGGGCGCTCATCTGCAGGCCCCAGCTCAGCTGGTCGCCCAAACCGACCAGCGTAATTCCCGGAGCGACATCCGTCGTCCCCGAGCCGATCTGCAAGGGGTATGGAAGCTGCACGGGGGGGCTCCCCGCCACGCTCCCCGCGTTGTCGATCGAACCCGTCGGTACGAAGACTCCCGCCTGAAGATGCGAGCGCAGATATCCATGCTGTCTGAGTCCGAGGAGGGCGGCGATCCAGAGGTCGCCGACGCCTTCGGCCTCGAGCGTAAACTTCCCGTTTGCCCGAGTCACATGGTTGGCCGAGTAGCGCGAGTAGTTCCCGACCGCCGCCAGGGTGAGGCGACTTGTGGGCGCGTACATGACCTCCGCGGCGTGCTTCGCCTGAGTCATCGTGAGGGGTGACGCCTGGTAGTCGAGCAGCACCTGCTGGGTTGTGAGTCGGCTACTGCCCTGAAAGTTGTCGGCCAGAGTCCTGTGCTGGTATCCGTATCCGAATCTCAGCGAACCCCGAGGAAGAATCCTGTCGCCCGTGATGCCGGCCGGGACGTGGTGTTCGGTCTGCACCTGAGCTTCGCCCGCAGTCGGGAAAGGCAGGCAGGCGAGAAAAAGCGCGGTCGGAATCAAGGTAATTCGCGATGCCATATTCATGTGTCCGTCAGGGGGCGTGGCCAGGTGTTCAAGGGTCGTGAGATCCGGATCGAGCCGTTCGGATCTCGCCTTCCAGCGGTTGCGGTGCACCGGAACCGAATCAAACTACCAAGGTTTAAGGCTGCGGCAACCTACACCAACCGGACCACCATGGACCCTAAGCTCCTGCTTCCCGAATTTGACCACGAAATCGCAAGCACCCTTCGCATGCTCGAAGCTCTTGCCGACGACCATCTCTCCCACAAGCCCCACCCTGACGCCTGGTCGACCCGCGATCTCGCCACGCACGTCGCGACCGTGCCGAGCTGGACGAGGCCGACCTTCGAGCAGGACGAGTACGACGTCGGAGGGTCCGGTCTCGAGTCGGAGACCCTCACAGCGGCCCAGATCGTCGAACGCTTCAACGCCAACGCCGCCGACGCCCGTGCCGCCATCGAGGAGACCTCGGCGGAGACCCTGGCCGAGACCTGGACGCTGAGGAGCGGCGAGCAGGTCCACTTCTCCATGCCCAAACTCACCGTTTACCGCTTCTTCGTGATGAACCACCTGATCCATCATCGAGGTCAGATCGGCGTCCACCTCCGAACTTGCGGACTCAGGGTACCAGGCATGTACGGACCCTCCGCCGACGAGATGTAGCGGGCTTCCAAACGAAAAAAGCTACCAGCACCGTGCAGCGGGGTGATCGTCCTTGACCGCGATGAAGAGACCGGTGCAGGTGGCGGTCACCCTTCCTTCCGAAAAGATCTTAGCCTCGACAGTGACCCGGCGTCCCTTGATCTCGATTGCACGGGCCTCAAGGCGCACCTCGACACCCACCGGCGTCGGTCGCAACAGGCGCACGGAGTACTCGGCGGTCACGGTGACTCCCGGCTTCTCCGCTCCGGTCGATCGCATGCGGCCGTAAGCGGCGGTCCAGTTGGAGTGGCAGTCCAGCAGGGTGCCGATGATCCCCCCGCAGAGGACTCCGGGGAAGGCCCGATGGTGTTCTTCCGAAGTCCATGCCGCCACCACGACCTCTCCTTCCGGGCGGCTGCGCAAACCGAGGCCGGCTCGGTTCGAGGGTCCGCAGCCGAAACAGCTCGACTTCGGGGCATATCTCTCTTGCAGGTATTCGGTCATAGCGGCGCTCTCCCGGCGGAATCGGATGGGTCCGTGGCGGATTCTAGCAGTCCGCGGCGAAACTCGCACTAGCACCGAGAGCGGCGAAGCGCCGCGCCGGCTCAGAGAACTTGCACACGGTAGCCCGGAGTGGTTAGCATATGCTTCGACCGGCCGGTTCGCTCCGTTCCTCCTCGCCCTTCGCCCATGTCCTTCCGAGGTTCGCTCCGATAACCGCCCGGCAAAACGGAACCGAAGCTCGGTCCGGCTTCGAGAGCGGTCGGCCCGAACGGCACATCGGTCTCCTGCGCGCGACCTCGCTAGGGGTGGGGGCCATCGTCGGCGGCGGCGTTCTCGCCCTCGCCGGAACGGCGTTCGCCACCGCCGGTCCTTCTGCGATCCTGACCTTCGCGCTCAACGGTGCGATCGCCCTCGCGACCGTCGCCTCCTTCGTCCAGCTCGCCCGCAGATTCCCGGAATCGGGCGGAATCTACGCCTACGCCAAGAAAGTTTTCTCGATCGAGGTCGCCTTCCTGGTCGGCTGGGTCGTCTGGTTCGCCTCGGTGCTCGCAGGCGTTCTTTACGCGCTGGGCTTCGCCGCATTCACGGCGCAGGGACTCGCTCGTCTACTGGGAAATCTCGGTCTGGGAGGCTGGTCGTCGTTCGTCGAACCCGTGATCGCGCTGGGCGCCACCGGAGGCTACGCCCTCCTCCTCACCAGACGTGCCGCCGGAGGAGGCGACACCGCGACGGTTGGCAAGGTGGTCGTCCTGCTTGCCATCGTGATCGGAGGCATGGTCGCGTGGGTGACCAGCTCCGACGGCGAGGCTTGGGATCGCCTTTCTCCTTTCGCCGCCGCCGGACCCCTCGGCGTGCTGCAGGCCATGGGCTTCACCTTCATCGCCCTCCAAGGGTTCGATCTGATCGCCGCAGTGGGCGGAGAGGTCCGGGATCCCCGGAAGAACATCCCGAGATCGATGTACATATCGCTGGGGATAGCGCTCCTCATCTACATCCCCCTCCTCGTGGTCCTCGCCACCGTCGGTGCGCCTGCGGGCGGAATCCAGGGAGCGGCGCAGGCCAATCCCGAGGGTCTGGTCGCCGAGTCGGCCGAACGTTTTCTCGGGGTCGCGGGCTACTGGCTCGTGATCCTGGCGGGGGCGCTCTCCATGCTCTCGGCCCTCCACGCGAATCTCTTCGCGGCCTCGAGGGTCGCGTTCTCGATGGCAAGAGACCGGACCTTGCCCCAGCGGATGGGAAGTCTGACTGCTCGCGGGACACCCGCGCTGGCGGTGGTGGTCACGGGCGTGCTGATGATCGTGCTGGTCCTGACCGTGGGCGACGTGGCCTCCGCTGGCGCAGCATCCAGCCTGATCTTCCTGATGGCCTTCTTCGTGGTCCATCTGGCGGCGGCTTTGGTGCGGAGCCGCACTCGCCTGTCCGCCGAGACAGGTGAGAGGGGCCGTCCGTACCGGTCCATTCCGCCGCTCCTCCCGGTTGCGGGCGGTATCGCCTGTCTGGGTCTCGCCGTCTTTCAGGCCTTCGCCGTACCCATGGCGGGAAGCGTGGTGGCCATATGGATGGCTCTTGGCGTGGCCTCATACGCCACGCTCCTCGCACCCGGAGCCCGGCTGGCGGATGCTTCGGCGCGGGCGCGCGATCCCGAGCTCACCGGTCTCCGGGGCCAGAGTCCACTCGTGCTGGCTGCGGTTGCGAATCCGGCCAGCGCGGCCGGCCTGGTCGAGATAGCCACCACAGTGTGCGCGCCGGGAGCTGGAAGGGTGATGCTTCTGACGGTGATCGGATCGAACCTTGAATCTCTGGTGGAAAGCACCGATAGACAGGGATCGACCGCATTTCGGATTCTCCGGGAGGCTTTCGTCCGCGGAGTCTTCGCATCCCGCCCCCCCGAGGTGCTCTTCAGCATCGCCGACAACGTCTGGGAGGAGATCGCGAGGGTGGCCGGCGAGCACCGCTGCGAGACGGTTGTGCTGGGACTGCCCAATCTCAGCGGAAGCGGAATCGGGGCACCGCTCGGAAGACTGATCTCGAAGCTCGACACCGACATCGTCATCGCCAGGGCGCCCCGCGGATGGCGGGTGTCGGAGGCTGCCAGGATTCTCGTGCCGGTTTCCGGCGGACGCGCGCACGGCGAGCTCCGGGCTCGGATCCTCTCCAGCCTGGGAAGGTCGGGACGGGGAAGCGTGACCTTCTTCTCCGCGATCAGGAAATCCGACTCCGAGCAGGAAAAAAGAAGCATCAGGCGGAGGGTGAGCGGCCAGGTCGGCAAAGAGGCGCTGGGACCCTACGAACTCGAGATGCCCGAGACCGACGACATCGCCGCTGCGACCGTCGAACGCGCCGCTGCCGCCGACCTCGTGGTCATGGGTCTACCGCAAAGTTCGGAGCCGTCCGCGCTGTCGGGCTCGTTGCCGCTCCAGATCGTGGCCGAGGTCTCGACCCCGGTCATTCTGGTGGGTCGCTGGTCCCGCAGGATCTGGCATCCGGCCTCGGTCGCCCCCCGCCAACCGACCTGGATGTTGAGGTCGAGGGGACGGAGGGGTCGACCGTGATCCAGGCGATCCTCGACAACCTGCGTACGTACTGGATCGTCCATCTGCTGCTGGCGCTCTACACGGCGCTGCTCGCCTACCATGCCTGGTCGGGCAACCGCAGCACGAAAGGCGTCGCCGACTACTTCGTCGGCGGCCGGTCGATGGGACCCGTGGTGATCGGCCTCTCCTTCTTCGCCACCTATTCGAGCACTAACTCCTTCGTCGGCTTCTCCGGGCAGGCCTACGACTGGGGAGTGACCTGGTTCCTTCTCGTTCCTTTCGTGGTGGGCTTGTCGCTGTTCGCCTGGGTCGGCGTGGCGCCCCGGTTGCGCACTTTCACGGAAGCGTTGGGATCGCTGACGATTCCAGACTTCATCGGTTTCCGCTTCGGCAGCCCGGCGGCTCGTGTCATGGCGGCTGTGATCGTGATCTTCGCGTCCTTCTTCTACATGACCGCGGTATTCAAGGGAATCGGCAATCTGCTGGAAGTTTTCCTGGACATTCCGTACCGCGCCGCGATCATCGTGGTGTTCTTTATCGTCATGCTGTACACGGTGCTGGGGGGATTCATTTCGGTGGTCAAGACGGACGCCGCGCAGGGACTGGTCATGGTCGTCGCCGGCGGGCTGCTCTTCAGCGGCGTCGTGGCTGCCGCCGGCGGTCCGGGTTCGGTGGCGTCGCTGGCAAGCGATGCCGCGACCGAGCCGCTCCTGCGCTGGGGAGGCGGCGTTTCGGTGCCGCTGGCGCTCGGCGTCGTGTTCGCGGCCACGGTGAAATTCGCCGTGGAGCCTCGGCAATTATCTCGCTTCTACGCGCTGGAAAGCCGCCGAGCCATCCGGCGCGGCGTTTGGATTTCCACCGCGGCGTTCGTGGTCGTCTACAGCATGCTGGTTCCAGTCGGACTGTATGCGCGTAAGGTCATCCCCGGCGGCCTCGCCGACACGGACCTGGTGGTCCCGCAATTGCTGACCGCCCCGGAGGTCTTCTCCACGGGCACCAGCGCCTTTCTGCTGCTCGCCATGGTCGCGGCGGCGATGTCCTCGCTCGACAGCGTGCTCCTCGTCATGGCCTCGACGACCCAGCGCGACATCGTCGGGTCGCTGAAGCCGAGCGGCTCCGACCGGTCGGCCTTGCGGGCCACACGTATGTACGTCGCTCTCTTCGCGCTGGTCACGGCCGTCATTTCACTGAATCCGCCCGACGGCATCGTTGCGCTCACAGCCCTCTCCGGGGCCATCTACGGCGCCTGTTTCGGACCCGCGCTGCTCTTCGGATTGCACTGGCGCAGAGGAAACGGCACCGCCACTATCGCTTCGTTCGTCACGGGTCTGACGGTACTGCTGACGTGGCGACTGCTGCCGTGGAGCGAGGCGCTACATCAGGTCTTCCCCGCGGTCTTGCTCTCTTTCGGCACCTACTGGCTGGTCGCGAGGTTCACTCCGAGCCACCGGTCTGCAGCTCTGGACCAGCTCTTCGTGGCGGAGCGGCGCGACCGCTAGCGGCCCGTGACCGGCACGAGTACCGAGAGCGGCGCAACAGCCGGGCGCGGCGCGATGGGGACGAATGGAGAGAGGCGCCCCGGCTCGGGAGGTGGCGGTGGCATACCGGCGCTCACCCTCTTCACAACCATCTCCCGGCACTATATTTTCCATCTGCCGCCGCTCGTTTCCCCGAGGGTGCGGGCGCGCGGCGATCCAATCCGGCGTAGCTCAGTTGGTAGAGCAGGTGGCTGTTAACCACCGGGTCACAGGTTCGAGTCCTGTCGCCGGAGTTGCGGATGTTCGAGGCGGTGCGAGAGCGTCGACAGCGCGAGTCCGGTCACTCTTCGGCGGAGGCGCTCGTGGTCGGCAGTCTGGAGGCGATCCAGACCGTGCGGAAGAGTGCGGTACCCACGGTCCCCGCCACCGTGGCCAGAAGAGCTGCTGTCAGGACGGAGTTGGCTTCCCAGCCCAGCGATCGCGTAATCAGCGGGTCGAATATCGCTCCCAGGCCCAGCAGAAGTATCCGTTCCGCTCGCTGCATGACGCCCAGCTTGCACACTACCCCCACACTCTCCCCCCTGGCTCTCGTGTAGCTCACCAGAAGCGAGCCTCCGAGACCGAGCGTAGCCATGGGCGCCAGCCATGTGTCGATGTACATGGCGGTCAGGCCCGCGAGTGCGCCGACTTCGGCGAACCGGTCCAAGGTCGAATCCAGGAAGGCTCCGCGGGGGGAATCCATCCCCCGAGCCCGCGCTATGCGACCGTCGAAGATGTCGGCGACGCCGCTCGCGAGCAGTGCCCATCCGCCGGCGATGACCGAACCGGTGGCGAACAGGTACCCCGAGAGCAAACCGAGCAGCGCACCGCCGACGTTGAACGCCGTCGGCCAGGGTAGGATCCGCACCGCGAGTCGCTGGAGCGGGGTCATCAGCCAGTAGAACCACTCGCGCGTGATCGAGCCCAAAGCGAAGCTGCCACGTCCGGAGTCGGTGGGATCGGAGCTCCTCCGGTCCCCCACGACGAGGAAGAGCACGAAAGAGGCCACGAGAAATCCGGTTGCGTAGGCGGGAAAAACCTCGCTGCTCACCTTGTGCGCCAGCCTTTTTGCCACCGCGAAAACAAGCGTGCGCGGAAGGGCTCGGCCACTCGCCGGCGTGACTGACTTCGGAAGAACGCGAACACCCGCGGCCACGCGAAGATCAATGGCCACTCCCTCTCCCGCCGCGAGAGCGACAGTTTCTCGCCGGTGTGACGCTCGATCTTGCGGGTCAGATAGATAAACCAGTCGTCGAAGGTGACCATGTGTTTCATCCACCTGACACAGGCGCGCACCCGCGAGACCCGGAAATAACGGATTCGGCGCGTAGCCACCCTCCTGGGGATCGGGGTCGCCACCGAGTAGAGTCCCCCGTCTTCGGTAAGCAGGCCTTCGGCCGCGGCCCGTTCGAGCACCGCTCCGTAGGCTTGGGTCATGAAATCCGCCTGGGCATCGGTCAGCGTGGAAGCCCGACCCCGGCTCTCAGGTCGCACCTCCCCGCGGAAACAAACCTCCATGAAGCGACGGGAATAACCGACCGCATCCACCGGCTCTCGGAGATAGGGAGCGACCCAGGTCAACGTGTCGTAGCGGGCATCTTCGATCCTGGACCGGACCCAGCGTTCCTCTTCGTCCGAGGCCGCATATATCAACTCGACCCACTGGATCATTCGGCAGATGACGAAGTGGTCGGGTGAGTGCGGACCGATGAGCTTGTCGAAGTGAGAGGCGTTCAACACGAGACATTTGCCCAGAGCCGGGGAGCTCGATACCGACGTGAAGGAGATCACGTTCGGGGGAAGTACCCAGGAAAGCAGTCGCATGAGGTGGCGCGATCTCTTCAACCGCTTGTTCTCCGCGAGCGCCTCGTAGAACGCACGATAGGAATCCACGATGACCAGCAGATCCACGGCGCTGTGACGGTCGGGTCGGGCGTTCGACAAATGCGAACCGTAGAGCACGACCGCACGCACGCTCGTGCCTGCCGAGGCGCGCAGCTCCTCGGTCAGCCGCGTCGGTGCGGAGACCTTGGTTTCGACCGCCGCGGTCAAGCCGCCCGCCTCATTTCGTGCAGCTTCTCCACCATGCGACGCCGGATCCCGTCGATGAACGGGTCGGCGTCGGCGCGCGGATCGCTCCATTCGAAGACGCCGGCATGTTCCACACGGGCGCTGACCGCTTCCGGAGAGGCGACGAGGTGCTTGACCTTGGCCTGACGCCAGAGACCGTCCGACACTAGCGCGTGCACCGTCCAAGGACGAGCTCGAAGGAGAACCTTCATGCCGGCGGTTCGGAATTCACCTATCTCCCCATCCTTGGTGCGGGTCCCTTCCGGAAAAATTCCCAGCGGAGCGTCGTCCTTGCGCGCCGCGCTCTTCATCTCGAGCAGGCTCCTTCGCAGCTCCCTGCCTTGGAAACCTGGGTTGACGACGGGAAACCCGAAGAGCATCACCATCTTGGAGACCGTCGGAAGGTATCGGCGCACGTACCGGGCTCGGGTCACTATCCTGACGAAATTGTCCTTGACCAACCAGATCATGATCGGGATGTCCCAGACGGATTGATGGTTCATGACCACAAGGGTGCCGGGCGTACCGGGGACCTCGGGCGGGCGACTGATCGCGATGACCCGGAGGATCCTGAATGGAGCGAGGCACCCGTGGGCCATCGCTTTCGCCCATTTAACTAGCATATTATGTCGATGGCTCGGGAACGCCCGCGTGAGCGGACTCACGACGAGGCGAAGCACGATATCCGCGAAGACCAGAAAGAGTATCACGGACGCCAATGCCAGGTAGCTACGGACCTTCGCCAAATTCCATCTCCTCCTTGCCGGTTAGGGTGATGACGGTTCAGGTGACGATGTCTTCGCGTCGTGCGACCGCGCCCCTCCGGGCCGGTACGGTCATCAGGCCATAGGCTAACCCAATCGACGTTCTTCATCAAGGACCCCACCCGACCGTTCCCCCAAAAAACGAGAGCTGCATGAGACTTCCCGGTTACACATACTACGGATTTCGGAGATGCGTGGGAGCCTTCTTCGAGATGTCCACCGACGACGCCCGCAGGATTCTCCCGCCACACCTCGAGCCGCTCGAGGTTCAGCATTCCCGCAGCATTCTCGCGGTAACGGCGTTCGAATTCAACGAGAGCGAGGTCGGTGAGTACTTCGAGATCGTGCTCGCGGTCGTAACCCCGCCCATGCTGGAGGAGAACAAACCCTTCCCGAAGGCCGCCTTCTACCCCTTCATGGTGGGTACGAGCACGGAAGCCGCAAGGATGCACGCGATCGAGCGCTGGCGGCTTCCGCACCACATGGCCGACATCGGTATGTCGATGACGGAGAGCGCGGATCGGATCGAGGTTTCGGTGCGCGAGGGAGATCGGCCAGTTCTCGACCTCACCGTGACCGAGCACGAGTTCATGCCCAGCCGAAGCCTCTACAACTGCTTCACCATCGACCTGGACAAGGACGGCACCGGGCGTTACAAGGCCAACATCTACATGGAGGCGCCCCACTCCGAGCACGAGGAGGAGACCGGGGCGCTCGAACTCCACGACCACCCCATGACCTCCATGCTCACCTTCGAGGAGGTCGCCACCTACCCGTTCAGGGAGCAGTGGTACAAGGAAGGGCTCCAGACTTTCGAGCCGCTGCTGCGTTTGTGAAGCGTCACTTCGTCATCTACAACCCCGCCGCCGGCAGAGGTCGCGGGGCGAAACGCTGGAACCGTTACCGACGCCTGCTCGACGAAAGCCTCGACAGCCCCGTATTCTCCAGAACCCAGGGTCCCGGCGACGAACGTCGTTTGGCTGCGAAGGCCGTCGACGAAGGCTTCGAAGTGATCGTCGCCGTCGGCGGCGACGGAACCTTGGGTCAGGTGGCCGACGTCCTGGTGAACTCCGATGCGAGCGCCGCGCTCGGCGTGCTTCCGAACGGTACGGGTAACGACTTCGCGCGCAATCTCGGCATCCGTCCCAACGATATCGACGGCGCCGTGCGGACGCTGGCCGCCGGAGAGGAGAGGAGGGTGGACGTGGGGCATGTCGACACCCCCAGCCGGAACGCCGCCGGAGAGGAGAGGGAGAGCTTCAACTTCCTCAACCTCGTGGGTATCGGCTTCGACATCGCCGTTATCAAGGCTGCCACTCGCAAGAAATGGATCAAGGGCGAGGCTCTATACAAGGTGACCGCGCTCGAGCAGCTCCTCTTCTTTCCTGGTATCCGGGCCGAGATCACGGGCGGGGGGGAGCAGGCTGCGGGAGAGAGCCTGTCCGGCAAGTTCCTCATGGTGACGGTCACCAACGCGACCTACTTCGGCGGCGGGTTCCCCATTGCCCCGGGTGCCCGAGCCGACGACGGCGCGCTCCACCTCTGTGCGATCTTCGACTCCGTACCGATCGTAAGGATGCGGCTCTTCGGGCGTGCGGGGAAGGGCCGGCACGGCGAGATGGCTCAGGTCAGGCTTGCCGAGGACACGTGCTATCGGGTGTCTTGCGCCGGGCCCTTAGATTTCGAGGCCGACGGAGAGCTGCGCCACGCTCCCGGGGGTGAAGTCCGAGCCAGGATTATCCCTGGGGCCCTCAGGGCGATCGCTCCAGACCCTGACGGCTGGTAGGACGAAGGCCCGAGCCCGCGAGGGCTGGATTCGCTCTCAACTCCCCCGTTCGAGAAGCCACACATCGACGTGGTCCAGGTCGAGGCTGTCCGAGCGAATCGTCAGAAGGTGTTCGGCGCTGAAGGCCGGGGCGACTCCCGGTTTTTCAGGAGGTCGGGGAACGCTGGCGAGGAGCCGTCCATCGGCGTCGAATACCTCCCAGAGGTCTCCTGCCGCACGTTCGACTTCTACCCAGAGTTTTCCGTCGGGCACGATGTGCAGACCCCGGAGGATCGGTTTAGCGGCAGGCCGGGTGGGGCCCGAGGGGTCGCATGAAGCGCTCCTGTTCTCGGCGCGCCACTCCTCGAACTCCCGGTTGCCCTCCTCCCACTCCTCGTCCCCGACCGGTTCGGTTGGCAGCGGACGGTGGATCACCCGCACGGTGTCGGCGCCGTCGTTCCGGGTAACCGCGATGCGGTAGTCGCTCGTCAGTGCGGAGTAGATGACGCCGGCCGGCCCCGGATGCTGCGTCAGCCCCGGTGCGAAGGGGATCGTGAAGAAGCTGAGGAAGCCCTCCCCATGCTGGCAGACGATTGCCGACGAGAGAGGGCCGGACGGGAGTGTCAGCTGCTCCAGCGTGTCGCCTGTTTCGCCGCTGCTGTTCAAGCCCACGTAGAGCGACTTGAGCACGGACCCGAAACTGGTTTCGACCACGGCACCCGTTGCAAGCCGGTATACCTCGTCCCGGCCGGCCGAAGGTGCGGCGGTGCGCACCGTCCAGCCCGAAGACCCTCACCTCCAGGTTTAGGGCGTCGGCTACGTAGATATCTCCGTCCGGTCCCAGAGCCACGCTGTTCACACCACCGAATTCCTCGGGCGAGCCGGTTTCGGTCAGGGTTTTCGGCCCGACCGAGACAACCGGAATCAGCCGTGCCGGAGGTGGGGTGCCGGTGTTGGTAACGTGGACGACGTCTCCGATGGTGTCGAAAGTGGTGGCGAAGTCGCTGGGCGGTGCTGCGGCGTCCTGTGTGCAGGCGGTGGCGAGGGCGAGAGTGCCGGTGACGGCGAGGGTGACGTTTAGTTCAGGCGAAAAGAAGGGGCGGATGTAGCGCATGGCGGTCCCGGTGGCCGGTCGATTCCGTTCACCCGGAGTGGCGGCCGGAACGCAAAGCCGGGCCCTAGTCCATGGACGCGCCATCTTGCCGAATGGTTGTCCTCGCGCCCATAATTGGGAGCGCCTTGCCGCCGGGTGATAGGCTCGGCCGGGCGTGGGCCGGCCTTCAGGCCTGAGACCGGTACGCGTGCCGGGGGTCGATCAGCGTCAGCCCGCCGCCGGCCAGGGTGTAGGTCTCCTCCGCCAGGAAACAGGCGTCCTCCTCGTCGTGGCTGACGAGTATCGAGGCGGCGCGACTGCTGCGGATCCAGTCCGCCACGATCCCCCGTATCTCTTCCCGCAGAGGCCGATCGAGGGCGGAGAACGGTTCGTCGAGGAGGAGGAGCTTCGGTCTGGCCAGCAGGGCTCGACCGAGCGCCACCCTCTGGCGTTCGCCGCCAGACAGCCGACTGGGCATGCGCCCGAATAGCTGTTCGATCCGGAGGAGGGCGGCGATTTCGGCGACGGCTCCTTCGGAATTCACGGTTCGGGGCGCTCCGAAGAGGAGGTTGTCGAGCACGCTCCGGTCAGGGAAAAGCAAGGAATCCTGGGGCACCCATCCGACCGGTCTCGACCAAGGCGGGACGCGAACGCCCGTCTTCTCCAGCCAAGGTTCTCCGGCGAACGAGACCGTCCCTTGGGCCCGCGCCTCGACTCCGGCCACCACTCGGAGCAGCGTGCTCTTCCCGGACCCCGAAGGACCGACGACCGCGATGGTGGGGGAATCGGTCGCTATGTCGAACCGGAGATCGCGGGCACCGAGGCGTATGCGCACATTTACCCTGGGCACGGGCGACGGACCGTCAGGAACGAGACGATCAGAACCTGTCAACCTGCTCCATCCTTAAGCGTTGACGCCGGGAGAGCGCCTCGAACGCCACCAGAGCCACGAGAGAGACGGTCACGCTCGCCGTCACCAATGTCCAGATGCGCCAGTTTTCGCCGGGAGACTCGAGCAACGTGTAGACGGCGAGAGCGACGGTCCTGGTCGAGCCTTCCACATTGCCCGCAAGCACCACCGTCGCCCCGAATTCTCCGAGGGCGCGTGCGAAGGCGAGTAGAGCTCCTGCTGCGATCCCCGGTAGAGCGAGAGGGAGAGAGACCCGGTAGAACGTTCGTACCGGGGGTAACCCCAAGGTTGCGGCCAGCTCCTCGTATCGGGAGTCAACCGCCTCGAACGCGTTTCTGACCGAGAACACGTATAGCGGCATCCCCACGACGAGCGCTGCGAGCACCGCCCCCAACAAGGTGAAGGGCACGGGCAGGCTCAGGTCCGTCAGCAGACTGCCCAGCGGCGCGTTGGCTCCGAATAGGCTCAGGAGCAGGAATCCGGTGATTACCGGCGGCACCACGAGCGGGGACATCACCATCGTGGAAAGGATCGTCTTGCCCCTGAACGATCTGCGGGCGAAGAGCCAGCCCAGTGCAACCGCCACCGGCGTGGCGGCGAGAGTGGCGAGGAGGGCGACCAGAACCGAGATGCGCACCGCGGACCAGATCGATGGCGCGAACACTCCGGGATCGCTCGCCTCCTCCCGGGACCTGAAGTACGAAGACGACCGCCCGTCGCCCGGAAGGAACCCGGCATCCGCCAAAATTCCCTGAGCCTCTTCGGAAGAAAGAAAGTCGACGAAATCCCGGGCTGCGGGCGTCGTGCCCCTGATCGGGGCGGCGAAGTACCCGATCCGCTCGTGCGAGTCGGACGGGAAGACGAATGCTGTGACGACGTCGGGGTGGCTCGCGGCGTCGGTCCCGTAAACGACGGCGAGAGCCACTTCGCCTCGCGCCGCCCACTGGAGGGCCGACCTGACCGAATTGGCGCTTACCACCCGCGCCGACACCTCCGGCCAGACACCTGCGGCGGCCAAGGCCGTTCGGGCGTAGCGTCCGCCGGGCACGTTCTCGCCGGCGAGGGCGATCCGGTCGAGGTCGAGGAGGGCGCTCGGGCCCGCAGGCACGGCCTCCGCGGCGGACGGCACCACCGCCGTCAAGGTGTTGCCCGCTATTCGCGCGACGGAGGTCCCGTCCACCCTTCCTCGGTCTTCCAACCAGAACAGCCACTCCCGGTCAGCGCCGACGAAAACCGAAACCGCAGGATTCCGCTCCACCTGCCGTGCCAATCGCGAGCTCGCCCCGAAAGAGAGTCGTACGGTAGGGCGCCTTCCTGATCTCTCCCAGCTCTCGGCCACCACGGGAAGCACGTCGGCGAGAGAGGCGGCTGCCAGAACCAGCAGGACCTCGTCTTCGCTATCACGCGTCTGGCAGACGGCCTGGGCCGGGAGCGCGCCGAAGGCCGATTCTGCAGCCAGAAGAACGCACAGCGTCACGACGACCCCTGCCGGCGAGCCTGCGTTCGGCGGTCTACCCCCTACCAAGGCGGGCGATAGTCGAGCGCGATCGAGATCCCGAAGCTGCTGAAGTAGTCACCGCTGAAATCGGTCTCCGCCCGTGCCCATTCGAGCTGCAATCGGGCGTCGAGCGACTGCGCCACCTGTCTGCTGACTCCCAGCCAGACCTCGGAACGGTTGTCCGCTTCCTCGCCAGGCACAAGACGGGTGAACCCCGTGTCATGAGTGTAGGTCTTGTCAGCTAATTTGGCAAGGGCCTGAAGCGAGTATTCTCCCGGCAGCGGAAGTTGGACGTAGGCCTCGATGAGCACGGCGTTGTACTCGGGTCGTCTCGTGTTGGACCGATTGGCGATCCCTTCGATGTTGCCCCTCAAGAAGATGTCGCCTCGGTTTCCCTGCCAGAGGAAGCCGCCCCGGTAGGAGTGGTCGCGTCGGAACGGGTCGTCGTCGTAGAAGCTCTCCTGGCGTCGATACTCCGAGTGGTCGTAGCGCATGTGCAGCCTGAACATCGATCCGTCCGTCGTTCCGTTGTTCTTCGTCAGGCTCACCTCCGTTCCCACCTCCCTCCTGTCGAGAAGGTCCAGTTGCGAGAAATACGTCGGCGCACCGTAATTCGCGTCCTGCAGATCCAACCGCACGCTCAGGGTGACGTCGCGCTGGGTTCTGAAGGAAATCTGGGTCGATCCGGAGCTCCGCAGGTAGCCTGGCTGCAGGAAGAGCGGCATGGGCGGCCGGTCCCATATCGAGCGGCCGTCGACACCTAGGTTGAACGACAGAACCGAGCGGCCTATCTGCTGCCAGTAGGATGCCTCGGAGCGGCCGCTCCACTCGGTCGGAGCGTAGTCTCTGGTCACGAACCCGTAAGCCGAAATCTGACGGAGGTCGCCGTTTGCGAATAAGCTGAGACCTCGGCGATCGGACCGGATAAGGTCGAGAGTCCAGCGGGCTCCGACCTCGGAGGCTACCGCGACGGCCTGCTCGGCCGAGTCCGAAAGCGGCGCGTTGACCGCCCGCAGGTTGCCTCTGTAAACGCCAACGGAGGTCTCCAGCCTCAGGACCGCGTCTCTGAGTTCCTGGGCGTGGAGACCGGAAGCTCCGCCGACCGCAAGCGTGGCTAGCGCGGCAGCCCGTGCCAGACCCGTCATCAACGTCGGTATCCTCATACGGGGTCGCCGCCAAGAGACTCGAAGTACTCCGCTCGCTCCATGATCCTTGTTCGGAAATCCTCCAGGATAGCTATCTGGTCGCGGAGGTCCGCGATGCGTTCCTCGATGGTCTGGGGAGCGCCGGCGACGGAAGCGCTGTCGGCCACCGGCGGCTCGCCGGTCTGGCGTCCCACGCCCGGTGGGAAAGGTATCCTGCCGAATCGGTCCGTGTCGGCCAGGAAGTCTTCCCTTTGCCTTTCCTGGCGCTGCCTTACCACGAGCGCGTTGAGATCCGAGTTCATATCGTCAAGTAGCTTGTCGGCTTCCTGGGCGAGCCGTCTGCACAGGCTGGCCTTGTATCGCCACTCGTCCGGTCCGTCGCGCGGATCGTCCTCAACCACCTCAAGCTCGCTCATCAACGAACGCCCCGCCTCGGGCAGATCGACCGCTTCCAGTCGGGTTATGCGCTCTTCGATCAGACGGTAGTCCTCCCGATAGCTCTCCAAATTCCCACCCTTTTCAACACTCTCCATGCTGTCCAATATGGCTCCCTGCCAGTGCCAGAGAGCCTGGACGAGGTCGTCATGGGCCCGAACCAGGGAGTCTTCCGCCTCCGCCAGCCTCGCCAGACGTTGGGACATCTCGCGTCCGGGTTCGAGAGCCGCGATGTATGCGGCCTGCCGGCGACCATCGTCGCCGCTCGCGCGCGATCCTTCGAGGGTCATGAGCGCCCTGGTGTAGAGTTGGTTCACGGCATCGAGAGAATCCCGGGCCGCCACGTGGGACGCCACGGCCGCATCGTACCGGTCCTGAGCCGTGTTGACCAGGATTTCGGGATTGGAAAGCCCTTGCTGGGCCTGAACCGCCCTACCCCTTGCCGGCAACGCGACGACCCAGAGGGCCGCGCAAAAAAACATCGCCGGAAGGGTTCTGGTCACGTCGTCTCCAGACCGTATTTATCGACCTTGTAGCGAAGGCTGCTCGGCTTGAGGCCCAGAAGGCGAGCGGCTTTCGACTTCACGCCGCCGGTCGTCTCGAGCGCCAAGCGGACGATCTCCTCTTCGAAAACTTCGAGGGTATCGCTGAGGTCGATCCTCCTCCCCTGCGTCACCAGCGAGCGTATCGATCCGAAAGTATCCGAACCCTCGGTGGCGGAGATAGGTGCGATCGTCCCGAGGTGGGGAACATCCTCTGTCTTTAGATCCTCGCCGTCGGCCAGTACCAGAGCCGTCTGTACGACGTTCTCGAGCTCGCGCACGTTTCCCGGCCAGTCGTATCCGGTCAGGATGCGTAGAGCGTTCTTGCTCACCGCGCGGACCCGGGTTCCGGTGGCCACCCGAAACTTGTCGATGAAGTGATCGACCAGCGGCGGGATGTCGGTGATCCGCTCGCGCAAAGGCGGGACCGTGGTGGTGATTACGTGAAGCCTGTAGAAGAGATCGTCTCTGAACGAGCCTCCGAGCAGATCTTCCGGCGGAACGTTCGTGGCGGCAATGATGCGGACGTCGACCTTGATCGCCTTCTCGCCTCCAACCCTCTCCACCTCGCGTTCCTGGAGCACGCGCAGGAGGCGTATCTGGGTCTGCTCGGGAAGCGTTCCTATCTCGTCGAGGAAGAGAGTTCCTCCGTGTGCAAGCTCGAAACGTCCGCGGCGGCGCTTGTCCGCGCCGGTGAAGGCTCCTTTTTCGTGGCCGAAGAGTTCCGACTCCAGGAGGGTCTCGGTCAGGGCACCGCAATGCACCGCTATAAACTTCGCGTCCCGGCGGTTGGAGGCGGCGTGAATGGCCCTGGCGACGAGCTCCTTTCCAGTCCCGGATTCCCCGTAGATGGTGATGGTCGAATCGGTAGGTCCCACGCGTTCTATCCATCTGAACACATTGAGCATGGCGTCCGAGTCGCCCACGATTTCACCGTACCGGGGAAGGTCCCCGCCCCGCAGCTCCAGGTTCTCGACCCGCAAACGCTGGTTTTCCCGCAAGAGACGTTTTCGTTCGGCGGCGTCGCGCAGCAGGCGGTCGACCTTGATAGCGAACTCCTCAGGTTTGAAGCTCTTTTCGATGAAATCGGCGGCACCCAGTCGCATGGCCTCAACGACGCGCTGAATGCTGCCGTGAGCCGAGATCATCATCACTTCCGTTTGCGGATCCTGCTCCTTTATCCGCTTGAGCACCTCGATCCCGTCCATGTGAGCCATCTTGAGATCGGTGATGACGAGGTCGGCTTCCTCTTCCTCCAGGAGTCCCAGCCCTTCCTTTCCGCTGGCAGCCACTCTAGTTCGATGGCCCTTGCGCCTTAGGAGAAGCTCCAAACCCTCCCGCATGCCCCTGCTGTCGTCAATGATGATTATTTCAGCCATCCATGTCATCCCGGTGCCTGTAGGTTATCGCGCCGGAGGGATCCTCCAGGCTTCTGAGGAAAACTCTGAAGTGAGCTCCTTCGGTCGCTTCCAGAAGAGTTACCCTGCCACCGTTCGCTTCGGCCAGCTTGCGCACTATGGCCAGTCCCAACCCCGCTCCCTGTTCCTTGTCCGTGACGAAGGGGTCGAAAATGCGTTCGCGCAGATGGCCGGGGACTCCCGGTCCGTTGTCCACCACCGATATGACGATCTCGCCCCTCTCCGTGTGAACCGACAGGCGCACTTCGTCGGCGACCTGTGAGGCGTTACGGAGTAGGTTGAGCACGATACGTTTGACGTGGTCGCTCGCCGCACGAGCCATCTGGGGGTTCGGAGACAAATTCTCGACCAGCTTTCCACCGGTCTCGGCCATCTCCGCTTCCACGAGTTCGCTCGCTTCTCTCATGGGGATACGAACGTCCACGACTTCGTTTCCCGTCTCGTCAAGAGGGCGCGCGTAGACGAGGAACTCGTTGACCACCCGGCTCAGCGTAGCGGTCTCCTCTCGAGCTCGGGCAAGCAGACGCCTTCGTTCAACCGGGTCCTCGGTGTCGTAGGCGGCTGCGAGAAAAAGTTCCAGCCCCCCGAGCGGGTTGCGAATCTCATGGGCCACCTGGGCCGGCATCAAACGCAGGTTCTCGTCACGCTCCAATATCCCTTGACGCATGCGCTCCATGGCCCTCGACAGGCGTCCCAGTTCCAGCGTTCTCTCCTGAGCCACGGGTTCTCGCATGAGTCCTCGGTGGATGCGGATGGCGGCTCGGCTCAGGCGCTCGAGGGGTCTCGCGACGCCCGTTGCCACGATGTTGGCGAGGATCGCCGCTAGAACCACGGCGATGGCGCAACCCAGAAGGAGATTGCGACCCAGCCGATCGAGCGGCTCCTCGTAGTCGGCGGGCATCAGGACCGCAAGCACAATGTCGCTGTAGCTGCCGTCGGAGTTCTTCAACGCCGCGAATCCCCAGTTGTAAGGCCCTCCCGAGCGCTGGAAGAACCCCCCGTCGGGATGTTCGAAGGAGAGGGGCGTGGCGGCGTGTCCGGTGACGCGGGCCTCCTCGATCTCCTGTCGATACAGCAGGTTGAATTCCGCAACGGGGGCCCCGATCGGAACCTCGTCCAACGGCAGGGTCGATACCACGACGGTCTCGGTGAGGGTGATTGGGTCGGGGCGGAGCAGGAACGCGGCCGAGGCCTGAATCGCCGGATGGACCTCGAGCTCCTTCAGCCGCTCCTGAACGAACGCCCCTTGCCCTTCGAACCCAGGGCGGAGCAGAGAGACGAGCGAGGGTTGGAGACCGGTGGCGATGGCAGCCGCCGCCACTCTCCCGGCACCCCGGTTGAGCTCGGCTCGCAGGGATCTGTCGGCTTCGTCCCAGGCATACCACGTCCCGCCCAGGGTGAGGAGCACCACGAAGAGGAAAAGTCCGATGACGTAGCGCCACCGAAGAGACGCGGCGAGGCCGAGGTTCAGCCTTACGCGGGAGGCTAACCTGCGCCTCAGAACCGAAACGCCCTTAAGGCCGAGCTTTCGCAAGACGCCGGACTTTCCCCGCCGGACTCCTCAGTCGTCACAGGTGACGTATTCCGTTGGGAGCATGACGAATTCGTGCGGGCCCGCGGTACGCGGAGCCACCACCGCGCGGTAGGGGAAGTTGATGGAAGAGTGTGGTGAGCAGAAGTCGCCGGGCACCCGCTCCACCATCTGAGCCACTGTGCCGCCTGCCGTCTGGAAGATGTTGCGCACGTGCACAGTTTGTCCGGCTTCCTTGCGCTCGCCCACGAGCGCGGCTATGACGTAGTCCCGGTCGAAAAAAACCACCGGCGGCGTGCCGTCCATTCCTATGGAGCGCCAGAACCTTAACCATTCGCTCTCGCTCTCGATCAGCCTCGAGGTGGTTGCGGCGGCGCCGGCGTTTTCTCCACTGGCCAAGGTTCCGAACGGTATGCTGCCGTAGTAGGGGCTGCGGTAGTCCGCTCCCACCGTGGCGTCGCGCACCTGGATTCCGGCAGCGACCAGGCGTGTGGCGGTGTATTGGGGGCCCGCGCCGCGTTCGGTCATCGTGGAGAGCGAACCGGAGACGCATTGCTGCCAGCTCCGGGACAGGTTCCGGTCGGCGTCGAAAATGTTGACCTTGATCGCCGTTCGCGTGGTCCCGCAATCGTGGCTGATGCCTTCCGGCAAACCGGGAATGAAGATCGCAACTCCGGGAGCCTCGTGCAGACGAACGATGAGCTCGGCGTACTTGGGGGAGAGCCGCGAAGGATCTCCCACGCTCCCGATAGTGCTCGAGTCGCCGACCCGTCCTTCGTAGCGGATCTCCTCATGGAGAATCCACTCTCCTGAAGTTTTCCACGTCAAGCTTTGGTTGAAGCCGCCCTCGCCCACGAGAAGCGGGGTCGCCAGAAAAATCTCGATGTGGCCGATCTGTCCGAAACGCTCGGCCGGTGGCGGAACGACCTCGCCGTCGCAGGCGCTCGCCAGCACGACCGAAACCGCGCCCAAGGCGATGACGCGAGCCCCGATGGCACCCGGAGGACCCGTTTTCATATTAGCTTCGCTTCGTGAACAGCTTCGACCCGACGCATATCCAAACCCTCAAGCACCTCCTCGTGTCTCGCTCGGTGATTCTAGGTGAGATTACCCTTGCGAGCGGCCTACGTTCTGATTTCTACGTGGATGCGCGGAGAACCACGATGTCGGCTGCGGGACAGGAGGCCATGGGCAGGGTGGGTTGCGGTTTCCTCAAGAGTCTGTCGGAACCGGCGGAGCTCGTGGGCGGCTTGACCATGGGAGCCGATCCCATCGCCTACGCCATCGCTCACCGGTGCGCGCTCGAAGGACTCGCCGTGGACGCCTTCTCCGTGAGGAAGAGCGTCAAAGCTCACGGAACGCACAGGCGTGTCGAGGGACCTGTCCGTAAAGGGATGCGCGCCTTGGTGGTGGAGGACTGCGTCACCACCGGAGGCAGCGCCCTCTCCGCTGTACGCGCCCTCCGTGAGTTCGGGATAACCGTCAGCGACGTATTCGCGCTCGTGGACCGGTCCGAAGGACGTGGGCGGGAAAGGCTTCGCCAGGAAAGGCTCAGCTTGACATCTCTCTTCACGGGGCCCGACTTGGCCGACGCGGCGCGGGGCTGACGAGAAGGGGTACCGGACAGCTCCTGCTAATCCAAAAGCCTTAGCGGCATCACCAGACAGAGATAGTCGGAATCGTCGTCATCCTGTTCGACGGGCCGCATCACGACCGCCCTTTCCGGACTTTGGAAGGTGAAGAGCACGTCGTCTCCCGACATGTGCGAGAGCGCTTCCTTGAGGTAGTTGGCGTTGAAGCCGATGGCCATCTCGGCGCCGTCGTATTCGATTTCGACCTCGTCGACCGCCCGTCCGAGATCCGGCGAAGACGCCTCGGCGACGAGCCTCGATTCGGTGAAGGTGACCCTGATCCGGTTGGCGTCCGAGGTAATCGGCGAGATCCTCGCTATCGCGGTGACGAGCTCTTTTTTCGGAATCGTGGCGGCGTGGTCGCCCGTCTGCGGGATGACCTGCCGGTAGTTGGGGTATCGGCCTTCGATCAACCGGGTGTAGACCTCGGTTTGATCCATGCGAAAGGCGAGATAGTTCTCGTTTCGGGCGACATCGACCGTTCCCGAGCCTTGGAACAGGGTTCTTGCGCTCTTGAGCGCCAAAGGAGGGACGATCAGATCGACTCCGACCTCGTCAGTGATGTCGATCGTTCTCCCGTAAGCCGCGAGCCGGTGCCCGTCGGTAGCTACCATCTTCATGGAACGATTCTTGAGTTCCCACAGCACGCCGTTCAGTATCGGCCGAGAATCCTCTGTCGAGACAGCGTAGGAGGTACGATCGATGAGCTCGACCAGCGCACTCCGGTGGATGGTCCAAGGCGTGTCGAAGTCTACCTTGGGGAGATTCGGGAAATCGGCAGCCGGCATGCCGTTCAGGGTGAAGCTCGCCTTGCCGCAGGTGAGATGGAGCCGGTCCTCCTCCACATGGATTTCGACGGTGGACGGCCCGAGATTCCGAACCACCGCTCTCAACGTCGCGCCGGGAAGAGTTGTGCTGCCCTGCGTTTGGATTTCCGCCGGCACCTCGGTCCTGATCCAGGCGTCCAGATCGGTTGAACTCATGCGCAGCCCGGTCTCCGTGGTTTCCACGAGAACGTTCGACAGAATGGGCAACGCGGAGCGGCTGGGTATGGTGCCTGCTACGCGAGTCAGGCAGGTATCGAGATTGCTGCGAGTTATCGAGAGCTTCATGAGCGGTGGTTGGGAGGTGGTGATGCCGTGGCTGTTCTTCTACTGGTAATCTTTAAATAAAACCTCGTAGAAGCAGTAGGAGCCGTGCAAAAGTGGAAAACCGGAGTCGCGGGGGTCCGAAAACTCATGATGGATCGGTGTTTCCGACCCGCGGCGCCGAAGTTCACAAGGCTGCCGAAAAGGACGAACGTTCCACAAAGGCGCATGCAACAAGCCGCGAAGCTGTGCATGAGGTGTTGAAAACAGGGCTTTTGCACATCACGTGTGGATAACCCCGTCGATAACCGTGGAAAGGCGTTGAAGCGAGCCACGGAAGACCACGTCGGCTTCGGCCATCTTGTCGATCTTGCGGATAGAGTGCAGAACCGTCGAATGGTTGCGGTTTCCGAAGAATTTTCCGATGCTGACGAGAGACTCCGACGTGTGCTGCTTGATAAGGTACATGGCGACCTGACGGGCTTCGACCACGTTCTTTTTTCGACTGCTGGAGGTCACCATGTCGAGACCGATTCCATATTGGGCGCACACGGCTCGGGCAAGCCGCTCGGGTGATGCGGGAGCGATGGCCTTTCCGGCGGGATTTCCCTGAAAAACCGTGCTGGAGAGGTTCGAGCGAGCCATATCGAGACTGATGTCCTTCTTCTCGGTGATGGAGCACGCCATCAACTTGTGATAGGCGCCTTGGAGGTGGCGGACCGAGGAGGTGCAGCGCTCGGCGATGAAGTTGATCACGTCCTCACTCAGCGGGACTCCGTCTTCGTCGGCCTTCATGCGGAGAATGGCGACGCGGGTCTCGAACTCGGGCGGTTTCACGTCGGCCACCAGTCCCATGACGAATCTCGACACGAGGCGTTCTTCGAGGCCGTCGAGCTCTTGCGGCGGCCTGTCGCTGGTAATCACGATCTGGCGGTTGGAATCGTAGAGATCGTTGAATGTGTGGAAGAATTCCTCCTGAGTGCGCTCCTTGCCGGCCAGAAAATGGATATCGTCGATCAGCAGGACAAACGACTTCAGGAGGCGTTTGCGAAGCTCGGGCATCGTCCCGCGGCGGATGCCGCCGATGACCTCGTTGACGAAGTCGACGCACCTGAGATAGAGAACAGGTCTTCGGCCGCCGCTCTCCATGATGAAGTGGTTGCCGATGGCGTGCATGAGGTGCGTCTTGCCGAGACCGACTCCGCCGTAGACGAAGAGCGGGTTGTACGAACGACCGGGTCTCTCGGCCACGGCGATCGCGGCGGCCTTGGCGAGCCTGGCGTTCGGACCGGCGACGAATCTATCGAACACGTAGTAATCGTTCAGATCGGACGACGCGGCGGTGGGGCGACCACCTTCGCCGCCGACCGGCCTTCGGTCTACGGAAGAGGGGTCGGTGCTCGCCTCGATCGGGGGTTCCTGGTCTTCCGGGTATCTTTCGGAGCTAGCGGAAAGCGGAGGGGTCAGCGATAGTCCTGCGGCTACCGAGGCCTCGACTCGGAGGGGACGGCCGAGCACAGCTGTGATCGCATCGACCAGGAGCGAGAAGAAGCTTCTCTCCAGCCACTCCAAATGGAAGCTGGTACGAGCTTGGATGAAGATCGCGTCATCGGTGAGATCGACCGGTCTGCAGGACTCGATCCAGGTGGCGTACGACGTGGCGGCTACACGTGATCTCACATGTTTCTTGACTTCCCCCCAGAGCTTATCGGCGGCTTCCGGACCGTGAGTGGGTGAACGACGGACGCCATGCGAGGATGGCGGCGGTGAGGGGTCGGCCATGGGCGGGAGGCTGAGCGACGGAAGAGGGACGGAGAGAGCCGCAGGAGGGGGTACGGCGCACCTTGGTGAAGAGGGGCAAGGTAAAGGCGACTCACCGCGCGTGCAAGGCCGTCTTTCCGCGGTTGCAATCCGGGTGGGGAAGAGGGTGTTCGTCCGTGACCTAACGGTCGCCGCCGCCGCCCGAGGAGGTTTAGGTGCGTCTAGGGACGGGTGTCCCTACGGAGGACGGCGGAGCTTGCGAGCAGGTGGCCTTGACCGATCGGAGGAGGAAACGCTAGCTTTCGCCTTACTTGATCCGGAGGGGGGGTGGTTCGACCCCCGTCACCGCCGCCGCAACAGACAAGGAAGCATCATGGGCCCGACATATCGTCCGCGCAATCGGAAACGAGTGAACAAGCACGGATTCCGAGCGAGAATGAAGACGACGGGCGGAAGAAAGACCCTCAACAGGCGGCGCAGGCGTGGCCGCGCGCGGCTGGTCGTAAAAATCGGCAACAAGTCCTGAATCTGATCTTCCGGTAGTCGCTAGGGGTCCTGAAGAGCCCGGTCCAGCCTGTGGCATGCCGCACCAGGCTGTGGAAACGCAAGGAACTAACGGCGTGCGAAGTGCATCAGTTCTTTCGAGACGTGCTTCTCTCGAAGGAAGCGCCTCGGAGGTGTCGACAAGGGTGGCAGAAGGTTTTCCGCGACGGAGACGTATAATGAAGCGGCTCGAGATCGAAAACCTGCTCATGAGGGGCCGGAAGAGGAAGGGGTCGCGAGTCGAACTCTTCGTGCTGCCTTCCGCCGGTACGATCTCCAGATTCGGAACCATCGTGCCCAAGTACGGCCACGACATCGTGGAAAGGAACCTCTTGAAGAGAAGACTGCGCGAGATCGGTAGAAGGCGATTGCTGACCAGGTGCGACGAACTCGGCCTGGCGGTCGACGTGCTGGCCAGGACTCGTAAAAACGCATACGGGGCCACGTTCGAAGCTCTGCTTGCGGACGTGACCGGAGCCATGGGACCGGAATGGATCCGGGCCGGTTAGCCGAGCGGGTGCTTATCGCCGGGGTGAGGTTGTATCGACTTGCGCTTGGTCCGTTCAGAATAAGCCTTTGTCGTTTCACTCCCAGCTGCTCCACCTACGCCATCGAATCTCTGCGAGAGCATGGAGCCGTGCGAGGAAGCTGGTTGACGATCAAACGACTCTCTCGCTGCCGGCCTTTCGGCGGACACGGTTTCGATCCGGTGCCTGAGGGAGCCGCAGCCTGCCCACGGACCAACCTCACAAGGCGTTCGAAGGGCTCCGCATCCACGTCGGACCGGTGCGCTCCCAGGCGCTCTTCGGGCGAATAACGGTGCTGTTCACCTCCGTCGCGGCTTGCTTGTTCGGCCCTTCGTCGCTATCGGAGCTTGCCCGAGATTGTCCGAGGGCTGCCAAGGAACAACAACCTGCAAAGGAAAACGCTCCGAGATGAGAACGGAACTGCGCATTTTACTTGCCATCAGCCTCGTATTGCTGGTAATGGTGGGCTCTAACCTGCTCTTCCCGCCACCGCCGCCGCCCGAGGGCCCCGATACACCGATGGAAGTCTTAGACGAGACAGGAGTCGAGGGGCAGCGTGGCGATACCGACACCTCGGAAGAGATCTCGATCCCGGAAGCGTTCATCGAGAGAGATCCGGTCGAGTTCGAGCAGATCATCCCTACCGCCCGGGAAGAGGCTCCAGGACGTGAGGTGGTCGTGGAGGGTCCTCTCTACCGTCTTCGGTTCTCCAATGAAGGTGCGCTGCTCGAAGGGGTGGAGCTGACGGGATATCCCGATCTAAGCCAAGGCGGCTTCGTGCAACTGATACCGGAGTGGAGCGCCGGCTGGCTGGGAAGAATGCTCACGGCCGGTTCCGATACGTTGGACCTCTCGGGAGAGACGTTTCACGTGGAACCTGCCGGGGGACTTGACCTGGTTACGGATCCCGATAACAACCGTCTTCGCTTCGCGTACGTGCACGAAAGCGGTTTCCAGTTCATCGTCGAGTATACGTTCGACCCCGATTCTTACGAAATGGAGGTGGACGGCACCGCCGGTCTTCCCGACCGTCCTTTGGATCGAGGGGTGGTTGTAACCGGCATTGGGTCGGGGCTCGCGGTGGTGGAGGCGGATTCGGCCGGCGATGAGCGAATGTCGGCGTTCGTGAGCCGGGACGGAGCAGGGGCTATCAGGTCGACGCCTATCAGCGGCGCCGACGCGGAGGTCGTGAACGGTCCGCTCGACTGGGTGGGGGTCCGCAATCGCTTCTTCGCCCTCGGGATCTTCGGCGAAACCGGAGAAACGGGCGCCGTCGATCACCTGGGCCAACTATCGGTGGAAGCGCGCGTGGGAGGCGGGGTGACGCTGAACGTTTCCCAGGAGCTCGGACCAGGCGGCCACTTCGGACATTCTCTATACCTGGGACCGCAGGATCAGGATATGCTCGAGGAGGTCGGGCGGAGCTTCAACCAGGTCAATCCCGTTGGGTGGAGCTTCCTGCGACCCATAATTCGACCCTTCGCCTCGATCGTGCTGAAGGTGCTGGTCTTCCTACACGACACGGCCGGGTTGAGCTACGGTCTTGCGCTCGTCGTGTTCGGGATCGCGATGCGCATCGTTCTCTGGCCGCTCAACCACAAGGCCATGCAGTCGCAGCTACGAAACATGGCCGTGCAGCCGTTGGTGCAGGAGATCCAGGCGAAGTACAAGAACGACAAGAAGAAGCAGCAGGAAGAGATGATGAAGCTCTACAAGGAGCACGGCTTCAATCCGCTTGGGGGTTGCGTTCCGATGCTGCTTCCTTGGCCCGTTCTGATCGCTCTCTTCTTCGTTTTTCAGAACACGATCGAACTGCGGGGGGTCCCTTTCCTTTGGCTTCCAGACTTGGCGGGACCTGATCCCTACTACGTTCTCCCTTTGCTTCTCGGGGTTTCGATGTGGGTTCTTCAATGGGTGAGCCTCCGCAGCATCGACAACCCGAACCCAACCATGAAGATGATGATGTGGATGATGCCGATCATGATGATGGTGATGTTCATCTGGTTCGGATGGGCGAGCGGACTCTCTCTCTACTACCTGACGGCGAATTTGGCGACTCTCCCTCAGCAGATTTACGTTGCCAACCAGCGAAAGAACATGAGAGGCAAACCTCCGCCAGTCAGAAGAAAAGGGCGTTTCAGCGCTCTCCGAGCTGGAAGCTGAAAGCCGTTCAAATCGTTGTAAGCCCGGCTACACGGAAAGCCTTGTTGACCGAAGACCGGCCCGTGAACGAACCTTCCACTGCGGCGAGGCTCTTCGTTTTTATAGACGCCTGGGCGAGATTACCGACGGCGGTTGGGGGTCTACCGGTGTGTTCGCGAGGATGTCACGGTGTCGAGCAGTGAGTCCCGGGTGTCGTGACATGTTTCACGTGGAACAATCCAACCGAATCCGTGTGCTAGCCCTATGAAAGGCATGGGCGTCCGGCGATAGGTCGAGCGCGACCTCTAGCCGAAGACCCACCGAAAAAGGAGAGATTTCATCGGATGTCAGCAGTTTTCGCCATCGCCAACCAAAAGGGAGGGGTTGGGAAAACTACGACCGCGGTGAACCTTGGGGCGTCGCTCGCCGTGGCCGAACAGAAAACACTAATCATAGATCTCGACGGTCAGGGTAACGCCACGAGCGGCCTCGGACTGGACGTAGGTATCGACCGCACATCTTACGACCTCCTCACCGGAAGACACCCTGCGGAGGAGTGCGTTGCACGAGCTGTCCACCTGCCTCTCCTGGACGTAATGCCGGCGAGTCACGAACTGTTCGGCACCGAGATGCTCCTAGGCAAGAGAGACGGGAGAGAGAAGATACTCCGCCAGGCGCTCGACCCGATCCGGGAATCCTACGACTACATTCTTCTGGACAGCCCCCCGTCACTTGGTTTGCTCAAACTCAACATCCTCTCTACCGCCGATTCGGTCATCATTCCCATCCAGTGCGAGTATCTGGCGCTCGAGGGAATCGGCCAGCTCCTCCGCACGATCCGTGTAGTTCAGAAGCGTCTGAATTCGGATCTGGATATCGAGGGCATTCTCCTGACCCTCTACGACGGACGCACGCGTCACGCCAAGCAGGTGTCCGTCGAAGCCAAGGAGTACTTTCCCACCAAGGTCTACGATACGATAATACCCCGTAACATCCGTCTGGCCGAAGCCCCGAGTTTCGGTCAGCCGATCATATGCTACGATGCCGTGTGCAAGGGAGCTCTGGCCTACCTCGATCTCGCCAAGGAGGTGATCGAACGGCGCGGAAGTCGGAAGAAGTCAGGCGCTCGGGTCGTTAGCGGGGCGTCCGCTCAAGGAGACTCGTGAAGAAAGATCGTCTAGGCCGAGGTCTTGGGCACCTGCTCGACGCCTACCTGGGTTCGGAATCCGGGGACGTGAGCAGCACCGTTCCCGTCGCGGCGATCTCGGCCAATCCAGTTCAGCCTCGCCGTCATTTCGACGACGACGGTATCGAGGAACTCAAGGAGTCGATAAGGATTCACGGCCTGATTCAGCCCTTGATCGTACGACCTAGGCCGGGTTCTCCAGGCGAATATCAGCTCATCGCCGGAGAGAGACGCCTACGCTCGGTCCAGGCTCTTGGATGGGACCGAGTTCCGGTAGTAATTCGCGAGGCTTCGGACGATACCCTTCTGATTCTCGCGCTGGTGGAGAATCTTCAGAGGAGGGATCTGAATCCGTTGGAGGAGGCGGAGGGGTTCCGGACCTTGGTGGCCGATTTCGGTCTCTCCCAGGAGGAGGTCGCCCGTAGCGTGGGCAGGAGCAGACCGGCCGTCACCAACAGCTTGCGCCTGCTCAGGTCCCCGGATGTCATCAAGGATTTCGTAAGGGACGGCAAGCTCAGCATGGGTCACGCTCGGGCCTTGCTGGCCGTACCTGATCCGGAACGGGCGGTTGAACTCGCCGAGAGGGCCGTGGAGGAGGGTTGGTCGGTCCGCGAAACCGAGAGAAACGTGGGGGTGAAAAGACGCAGGAAGGCCGAGGTTACCGACCAAGGGTCGCAGACATCCCCCATGTTTCAGATTTTCGAGGAGGCTCTGACCGACCATCTTTCGACCAGCGTGACGATCCAGCGCCGGCGCGGGAACCGCGGCGCGGTGCGAATAGCCTACAAAAACCATCGCGAACTCGAGAACATCGTGGAACTCGTTACCGGTCGTCCTTTGGAGTCGATCGCCGATTGATGAGGAACAAGGATTTGGACTCGAACGTTCCGCTGACTATCACTATTACGCCAGGAGGATCCCGGCCATCTCACGCCATACCTATCTCCGGAAGGAGTTACGCCGTTCTCAGGATCTTGATTCCGGCTCTGGCCGTACTGGAGTTGTCACTGATCGGGAGCTGGATCTGGCTTTTTCAACGCTCCTCCATGGTTCAAGCTTTGGAGGAAGAGGTCGCGACCCTCTCGGTGAGCGCTGCCGCGGCGACCACTCTGTCGGCGAGACTTCAGGCGCTCGAGCAGGAGTACGGCAGGCTTCGCGCGGTATACACGCATGTTGAAGGAGAAGAGAATCTCGACCCCTGGTTGACCATTGGGAGCGCCTCGATGCATACCCCGGGCGACGATTCCGTAGTGACGAGAAATTACGAGGCTCGGCCGACCGAGTGGCCCTTGGCCGCAGCAGGTTTCGTCACACGGGTGGCCGGTGCCGGCGAGGTCCGGCACCCCGGTATCGACATCGCGGTAGCGAGCGGAACCTACGTGCGCGCGTCGGGAACCGGCGTGGTGGACCGGGTCGGGTCGGATGAAGTTTACGGCAACTTCGTGCTCCTTGACCACGGTGGCGGGCTCGAGACCCGCTATGCTCATCTCTCGGTCACTTTCGTAGCGGAGGGAAGTCAAGTCCTGGCAGGCGAGGCGATAGCGTTGGCAGGCACGACCGGACTCTCGACCGCACCACATCTTCATTTCGAGGTGCGGCAGGACGGAGAAAACCTGAATCCTCTGGAGTTTGTAACTCAGCCCCGCTGAGGGGTACCAACCCTGAAGCCGCTTCACTGGAAATACTACGTCAACCTGGGCCAACGCCCCCGAGGAACAGCCAGAATGGCTCGAAACCGAAAGCCGGACCCCAATCCGCCTCTTAATCAGGCGAACACGTCGCTGATCGCGGCGGGTGCTCGGGTGGAAGGCGACATCGCGGCGGAAGGAACGGTTCGCGTAGAAGGAATGGTGAAAGGCAACATTACCGCCGGCAAGGCGGTGGTGATCGGAGCCGGAGGTACGTTCGAAGGAGAATTGACGACCCAGGACGCCTCCATATTCGGGCAGGTCAACGGCATTGTCACGGCCAAATCCAGACTTGAGCTCAAGTCCGAGGCCCAGGTCGTGGGCACGGTGTACGCAAAGCGCATGCAGCTCGACTTGGGAGCTGCGTTCGAAGGAACACTGGTGACGGGTAAGGCCGCCGAGTCCGTTTCCGAACGGTCGGGAAGGCCTGCGACCGTAAGACCCGGAGCGGACCGAGCGGTTAAAGAAAAGGGCGGTTCAGCGGACGAAGACCGAAACACCGGTTCGTGAAACTGTCGTCTCTGGTCGAATACCTGGACCGTTACCTCGGAGTCGCAGATCATCCGGATTACCCAGGAGCTCTCAATGGACTCCAGGTGGACGCCGGTCGCGACGCAACCGCAGGCGGGAACGAGATTCGTAGAGTTGCAGTCGCCGTCGACGCGTCTATCGCTTCCATAAGGGCCGCTTCCCGGTCCGCGGCTGATCTTCTCGTGGTCCACCACGGCATCTTCTGGGGAGGTTCCAAGCCGCTGGTCGGAAGGCACGGTCGTCGGATCGCTCTGCTTTTCGACTCGCGTCTCTCCCTGTATTCGTCCCATCTCCCTCTCGACTCGCACTCCGAAACAGGCAACTGTGCCCTGCTTTGCGAGGCTCTCGGACTGACGAAGGAAGGACGGCTAGGTTCCTATAAGGACAAGCAGATAGGCTGGTGGGGACGAACGCCCGAACCGATCGGTCCGGCGGAGCTGGTCGGATTGCTTGAGAAAGTCGTCCATGGGCCGGTCGGACATGTGCCCGGAAGAGGCGGAAAGATCGACCGTGTCGGGGTGGTTACGGGGAGCGGCGGCGGTTTCCTGGAAGAAGCCTGCAACCTCGACCTCGACGCTCTCGTAACCGGGGAGGCCGGCCACCACGCTTCTCTCGACGCGAAGGAGCTTGGCATCCACCTGCTTCTCGGCGGACACTATGCAACGGAAACCTTCGGCGTCAAGGCGATAGGTGTCCACCTGGAAGAACGTTTCGGAATTCCGTACACGTTCATCGATCATCCCACCGGTTTCTGATTGGCTTCGTCGATGGAAAAAAGAAAAGGAGATCTGATAAGAGACTTTATCGTATTCCAACTGAAACTGGCCCTCGACGGTATCAAGGACCTGCTTGCGATCAACCTATCGATCGGCGCTTTCATCATAGACCTTATGGTAAGGAACAAGGGAGAGCAGCGTCTGTTCTACCGCGTCGTGGGCATGAGCGAAGGGTTCGAGAAATGGCTCAAGTTGCACAAGGTGAAGGGTGGGAACGAACTTGCAGCGACCGAAGGGACCGCCCGCACCAGCATACCCGACGCCGATTCGATGATCGACGAGCTGGAAGAGATGGCCAGACGGAGAACAGGTTGGTAGGAAGACCACAAGCCACGCACGAGCAATGAACGAACCGAGATCGGAAGCCGAAAGGTCGCGCCTCAGCAACTCCAGGATCGCGGAAATGGTCAGGAGGGTCGTCGGGGGTGGATCGGCGCACATCGACTGGCGGCCGGCGCACTCCGGGCTGCTTAACGAGCTGAGAGCCAGTGCGGACGAGGCCGTCGTCGCCGAGATATCACCTGTAGCGAAAGACCTGGCAGAAGCGCGAAATTGGAGCGTAACCGCAAATGCGGTATCCGACAAGGCCATGCTCGACGCCAAGAACACTCTTAACGTTCTTAAGAATCGGGCGCACCGTCTTCACGGCGATCCGCTGCCTAGCCAACGCGATGTAGAATCTCCTTCGGGAATCCGGTGGCTGGTCTTGCTGACGCTGGTGGCGTTCTTCGTGATGGTCGAGGCCGGGTTCAACGTGACGCTTCTCATCTCCGCGCTCGACAGCGGTCTTGTGGGAGCCTTCATCACGGCCATCCTGGCTTCGGCGGTGAACGTGGGTTTCGGGGCAGGATCGGGAATGGGGATATCCTTCCTGGTGAAGCGCTTCGGGATTCCCAAGGCGATCTCCGGCGCTTGTTTCGCCGTGGTGGGTGGTGTAGCCGTTCTGATCAACCTGATCGTTGGGCGCCACCGGGAGAGTTTCGAGCGGTTGATCGAACAGCGGGAACAGGCGGGAGGACTCGACACCCAGGTGACCCTGACCTCGGCGCGACAGTTGGCGGTCGACATCCCGATGAACCCCACCACGTGGGAGCTTCGTTCGTTTCTTTTCTTCGTACTCGGAGTGGTGCTGTTCGGGGTCGGCCTCTACAAGGGTTACACCTTCGTAAAGAGCAAACTGCCGGCGGTGAAGGAGAAGCGCCTCCAAGAGATTCACGCGATCCGAGACGACTTCGATGGAGTTTCGAAGCGCCATCGGCGGGCCTTGGAGGACGAGATGAAGCGGGCCGTGACCGACGTCGTGGTCCGTCTCGATTCGGCGCGACACGTCTCCCGCCACCGTCTCATGGATCTTGCCGCTGCCTGGAACCAAGGCGGATCGGTGGCATACGCCGAATCCCTTTTTCTAAAGGAATTCAATGACCGCCACCCGGACAAGATCACTCGGGAGATGCTCGACTCGCATCGGAAGGAACCCGGTGTGACCCCGACGGAGTTGCGGATAGACCGCGCCCTGGCAACTCTCGACGATGCCGACGGATTCATGGAGGCATGGAGCAGCGGCGAAGGCGTCAAGTTCGCCAAAATCCAAACCGGAGTGGCCGACAAGATCAACAGAACCTGGATGGACTATCAGTCGGTGATTCTGATACCCCTTGAGGACCTGACCGACAGGTTGGGGCTCGACCCCGATGAGGACGGGCGATCATGAGCTATTCCGGACCAGGCGGGCTCCTCAAGTCCTCCAATCATCGCACGATCGCCGTCTGCGTGGTGGTCCTGGTCGTGCTGGCGGCAGGAACGGCGTGGGCGGCGAAATCTCTATTCGATCAGGAACAGCTCAAGGTCTATGCACACGACGGCTGGTGCCCTCGCGGTACCAGGCAGCAGGTCGAGGCGGGTCTCGTCGTTCCTGGCCACACAGCGGTGCTCATCGACACCTCGAACAGGATTTCGGCAGCCGACGGGTCGGCTGCATACTCCGCTATCGACGCGGTCCTGCGCGATACCGTCCGGACCCCTCATCTCCAGAAGGTCTCGGTCTTCGGTCTGCCGGAGTCGGAACACGAACGGGCCGACGGCCCAGAACGTTCGCTCTGCGTTCCTCTTCAGGGCCACATGGCGGACCTGCTCTACCAGAACCCCCGCATCGTCGAGCTCGATTTCAGGGACTTCGTGGGAGTCGTGAAAGTAAGACTAGATTCTCTGCTCGCCAGAGACGAAGCCCCCAGCTCTCCCATTGTCGAAACCATGAACGACCTGGTCGGACGGGACGAGGAGATCGACTCCTTCATCATCGTGTCGGACATGCTTCAGAACACATCGACCTGCGACCTCTATACCGGTGAATGCGACATGTTGAGGACGTGCGCTCCGATCCGGGAGGGCGGAATCGGTTCGGTGCACGTCTACTACGTAGATCGACGAATTGCCGCGCAGAGCACGACTTGGCCGGACCCGAACTGGAGCGAGTGTCTCGGTTCGATCCCCACCTCCCTCCTCAACTGAAGACCCAACATCTCATGGACGAACGCAACGGGAGATCGGACCAAGGCGGAGCCGAAGGAACCGCAGCCGGGTCCGAGCCGGACTATCCTCAGGAGGATGAGGTGGCGAATTCGACCGACGAAGAGACGAACGGTCCGGCCGAGGAAGCACCCGACGCGAAAACTCGCTCTCCCATGACCGCCGGCGCCGCTCCAGAGTCTCCCAGCACCCTCTACGGCCACGTGGACGCATACGTGGAGAAAGCTTGCGTCGACATGCGCAACGTCTACGCGAACAACCGCGAGGCCCTGGGATCCCGGAGGAGAGAAGCGCAGGAAGCGTCGGACGATCTGAGAGTCTTCAAGGAAGACCGCGGGCTGAGAAGACACGCCCGGGTCACGGGCGGCAGGGACCACTGGATCATGCTGGGAGCGATCACGGGCTTCGCGACCTTGGTCGTGAGCGCTCTCTTCGCTGACGAGATCGACGGTTGGCTCTTCGCGAGACTGCCTGAGGCGCTGCTGGTGACCGGGCTCAACGTGGGGGCCGTAGGTCTGCTCGGCCGCGTGGTCATCGGCATGGTGGTGCAAAACCGTCCCTGGATACGTTTTCTGGGATGGTTGTCGTTCATTCTAGGCGTGGTCCCGCTCGCGACGAGCATCAACCTGGGCGCCGCACACTATCGCGACGCGCTTCGAGAGAGCTGGCCGGGCCTGATTCGCGAAAACTCGGAGTACGTGGATCCGGCCGATGTCTCCGAGAATCCGGACGACATTTATTTTCACCCGTGCCAGACCAGCAACACCCAGCGCTCCGAGATCGTCAACGATCCCGACGTCGAAGCCTGGTGCCTGGTCGGTGAGGAATTGTTCGACCTGCATACCCTGAAGTCCTACCTGCTCTTTCTTGTCGGCCTGCTGTCGGCGAGCCTGGCCATGTTGGTGTGGGCGTTCGTGTTCGCCGATCCCCACCCCGGCTACTCGCGTGTCCAGGAGCGATGGCGAGCGATCGAGGAGAGCCTCAGGGCGAGAGAGGCCGAAGCCCTTCGCCAGGTAGCGGTGATTCACGGTGGGGCCATAGAGTTCGCCACCGACCGACACCGAGCGCTTCTGACCGCCTCCGCCGGCGGATCCGACGCGGCGGTGATTAGGATCAACGCCTGCCGACTCGAAGTCGAGAGCGACATCCGAAGAGCGGCCAAGATCCGCTGATCGACCGCTTTCGGGCGAAGCGCCGGGGTCCGCCGCTCGATTTCTACAGAATGCCGTCCATGTAGAAGTGCAGCCTCCAGCGGTCGATGCCCCTTATCCCCTTCGCGATATCTATCCGGTAGATGCCGTCGAGGAGCGAGAACCCGACACCGGCGGACACGAGCGGATCGCTCAACCGGTCTCGCCCGCTGCCCACCGCGCCCACGTCGGTGAATAAACCGATGCGCGCGGCCGCCAGTCCGGTGGCGACCTCCCCTCGGGTGCGCCAGAAGGAGTCACCCGTCAATTCGTTGGTAAGAGTTCCTCGGAAGGATTCGTCTCCGAGGAAGTATCTGCGCTGCATTGGAAGCTGCGCGCCCCATGAGTGTCCGCCGGCGACTTCGATCGCGCCCGCGAGCCTGAATGTGAGAGGGTGGCTGAGCGAGAGAGCGGCCTGGAGGCGAGAGTAGTCGATTTCTCCGGTGGCGGCTTCGCCGTAGAGGCTTCCCGTAACGACGAGTTCGTTCGGATCGAGGCCCGAGAACCACTTCATCGACGCCCGCACCCCGAGGTAGTTTCCGTCGTCGGCCGGAAGCACGGGCGGAAACTCCTTGTCGCCGAACAGCGAACGCAGAGAGAACGTGCTCCCGAGTTCGACAGACGCATGTCGTTCCGCGAATGCGGCCAGAGACCAACTCGTGCGACCTCCGACCTCGTAGCCGGTTTCGATTCCGGCGGCCCGGAAATACTCGCCACGATCGTTGCCGAAGATCAAGCCGCTCAAGGTGGATCCGAAGGTGAACGGGTCGTGGGTGTCCGACATCGTTCTCAGCTCGTGGAACGCCTTGAACGACCACTCGCCCGCCCTGCCTGCTCGTCGGATACCCACAGTGGCGTAGGGTAGCAGGTCACCCGTGCCGATGCGCGCGCTCCCGGTCACCGTCCACAGGGATCCGATCGGCAATTCGGTCGCCGCGCCTAAACTCAATCCCTCGACCCGATTGTACCTGAACAGGTTCCTGTCCAACCCCCAGAAATAGCGTCTCGCGGTGCGTCTCAGTCGGGGGTGCACCAGATCGATATGGCTGGTCAGGGAGCTGACCTCGAACTCCGAGAAAGTGAAGAGCTCGTCATTCCCCACCTGGTTCCCGCTCAATTCGGGGTGGTTCAAGAGCTCCGGCGCGGGTGGGATCATGATGGTGCGGGTCGGACGCAACGTGTCTTCGGCGGGGCGGTCCGCTGCCAGCGAATCCCGGTCCGGACTATCAGGCCCGTAAGTCCGCATCCGCCACCCGAGAGGAGGAGCCTCGGGGGCGGTGGCGGGAACGCCGTCGTTTACGCTGTATTGCGAAAGGCTCCACTCCAAAGTGACGGGGAGCTCGACCAGGCCTACAAAGCGCGCCTCCCCATCGAAGGCGTAGCGACGGGGCAGCCAGTACTCCATCTCATGAAGCGAGTACTCGACCGCCACATAGCTGATCTCCATCTCCAACCTTCCCCGGAGCCAGCCCGGGACTTCCGCCTCGTCGTCCGGCGCGTCCATCCCCATGTTGAAGGGGCGAGCCGGCCTGTACCCGGCCCTGACCAAGGCATCGCTTTCCGAGTCGATCCAGAGCGAGGCGGCGATCAGATTGAAGTCGGTTCGTCGAGGCTCGACCCTGACCTCGAAAAGCACGATATCGCGGAGATCCCCCGGAAGATCCAATTCGAGGGTGTCTCCGGCCAGGTAGCGGTAATGCAGAGGGGCGTCGTCCGCCAAAGGATGGACGACCTCGTCCGACTCGATCCACAGCCTGTCCGCAAACGGATCCAGGTCGAATGCATTGATCTTGTCCTCTTCCAGCAGCTCTTCGGTGAGGTCTTCGGCCATCTCGGTAGACGCTCGCGTCGAAAAATGGTCGCTGTCGGAGACGTGGTCTCCTCTTCTGGTGTCGAGCCCCATGATCGGAGCCGTGGCACGCATGCCTTGCCACTCTATGAGCTCGGAACCGTCGCTGCTCCAGCGGACCCGCCCTATCCTTTCCTGTTCGAAGATTCCGCGTTCGCGCCGAAAGCGGCGTGCGGTCAGACCAACGTACACCCGATGCTTCAGCGTGGCCGCGTACGTGTCCAGCCCGGTCGCGGCGGTGGTCCGTGCCGCCCGGACTCGCCGCATGAGCTCGGCGAGAGCCGGATTCTCGTAGGTGTCCGGCGGTACCTGAACGGAACTGGACGAAGCGGCGCTCTCCTGCGCGCCCGAAGCCGATCCGCCGGGAAGGACGAATAAGGATGAGGTCAGGACCAGGAGGCTGCGGACAGTCGTATCTCTGAGTGACATGCGGCTTTCGACGGTTGGAGTGCGGTCGGATGGCTTCATCGTAGCGTGACGGGCTCCCAACCGTCTTAGGTTTCACGAGCGGTCCGGGCAGACTTCACCCTCCCGCAGTCAACCGACCTGCAAGATAGATGCCGCGGCTCGGTGAGACGAACCCGAATACATCTTCGTACACCTCGTCGAGCAGGTTTTCCGCGCGCACGGTGACGGCGAACCCGGGTCTGCCCCGCTTAGGTGCGACGACATCGAACGATGCGGCCAAGTCGGTGACGACGTAGGCAGGTAGAGTCACGGATTCGGCGGGCCAACCGGTGAAGTCCAGGTCGCGCCGTTCTCCCACCCGCCTGAGGAAGGCGTCCACCCTGAAGGTCGAGGTCAAGTCAAGACCTGCCGTGAGGGCGAGATGGTGTCGGGGTCGGCGGAGGAGAGCCTCGCCTTCGACGAATGCCGCCCCCGGTCCCTCGTCGAATCCTGTGTCGACGGCCTCGGTATCGAGCCAGGTATAGTTGAGCGTGGCGCTTAGAGAGCCGATCTCGAAGTCGCCTTCCAGCTCGATGCCGCGGCTCCGAGCCTCCGCGACGTTGTGGAAATTGGGTTCTTCCGGTGCTGCTGCGCCGGCATACTGGACGAGGTCGCGGTAGCTTTGGTTGAACGCCGTGACCGCAAGCCCTGCCCGACTCGATACCTCCTGCTCCAGGCCGACCTCGTAGGATGTCGAACGTTCGGGTCTGAGATCGGGATTTCCGCGCACGAATCCCGTGGCGTAGCTCTCGTAGAAGGTAGGTTCCTTGATCCCGGTGGCTGCCGAGATCCTGAAGCGGGTACCTGTATCCGTGAGGCGCAGGACTCCACCAGTGCGAAAGCTGGTGGCGGACCCGAAGCGCTCGTTGTCTTCCCGGCGGACACCGGCGTCGAGTGAAAATCCGCTTACCGGGTAGGACAGCTGTCCGTAAAGCGCCCGGTTGTCACGTCGATGGGAGCTTCCACCTCCGCTGCTCCCGAACTCGGAGAGCGACTCGTTGAAGCTGCGCATCGACTGCCTCTCGAACTCGACACCCGCCGCCAGAACTCCCGCGAACCGGTAGACCGCACGTACGTCGGCTGAGGCGCGACGGGTATTGTCGAGACTCGAGTAGCCGTAGAATCCGAGGGTGTCGGCGCCGTCGTCGGGGGCGTCGTCGCTGCCGCGATCGGATTCGTTCAAGCCCAACAGCACCTGAGTCGAGAAGGAATCGGTCCAGCGCCTGGTCGCTTCGAGCCCCAATGAGAGAACGTCGCCGAAAGTGAAGGCGTTTCGGTCGGTGAGTCGCCCGGCGCCGTCGGTGGGGAAGTGGAAGGTGTGGTCGTGGTACCGCAGCGATACCGAAGCGTCGGTTCGGGGATCCGGCGTGATCCGCACGCTGCCGCTTAGAGTGGTTTGAGAGTGTTCGTTGTTGTATGCGAGGATGCCGTCGGTGCGAGAGCCTCCGACCGCCAGGCTGTACGAGACCGCTTCGGAGCTCCCCGAAAAGCGGTTCTGCCACCTGAGCGAGCCGAAGCTGCCGCCGCCGAAGTCGAGCTCGTACCTGGCTGGGCCTGCGCCGCGCCGGGTGATCACATGCACGACGCCCGAAACGGCGTCCGAGCCGAAGAGCGCCGAGCCCGGTCCTCGCAGAATCTCGATCCGCTCGACGTTGTGCACGGTGAGATGACTCAGATCAAAACCGCCGCCCGGTTCGTTGACCTGTACGCCGTCGACGAGAACTTGAACGTGATCGGACTCGCCGCCGCGGAGAAAGAGCGAGGCCACGCCGCCGAAGGAGCCGTTTCTAGCCACGGCCATGCCGGAAACTCGGCGGAGCGCGTCTCCGAGAAAGAGGTCGCCGGCCCGGCGCAGGTCGGCGGAGGTGATGACGGTGGTGTGGTTCGGGACCGTCCATGCCGCCTGTTCCCAGCGGTTGGCGGTGACCACGATGGTGTCGAGCAGGACTGGTTCCGGGCCGACCCAGGTCGAGTCCTGCGCTCGAACGGGCGCGGAGTAGAGAACGGTCGAGAGGGAGACCGCAGCGAGAGCCGCGGCCGAAGCGGAGCGGAAGAACATGAATCGATCTCCTGTTCCCCGCGAAGAACGGAGCGCATCCGCCGGACTCGAGTCCTTGCCGCGGAGCCCCCGCCTCCCCGCGGAGGCGTGAACGGGCACCGAAGGAGCTCGTCTCCTGGCTCGAGGCCGTCATTGCTTGCCTTCCCGGATTCTCCGGTGGCTTGTCAGCCGACGTTTCGGGTTTCTTCCCGAACCTCTTACAGTGGCGGGGCCGCGCCGGCATTTCACCGGCTTCCGTGCACGCCTTCGGTAATGGATTGTGCGGGGAATATAACCGCGAGCCGAAATTCGCGGGGGGTAGCTCGCCCCTCCTCGCTCGTCGCAATCCGCGAGCGAAGGGTCCGCCGACACGTCAACTTCGCGTAGGCTCCGGCACCACGTGGCAGCTCCGGCAACGCGCCTCGTAGGACCCGGTTCCCGCCACAAGAACGACCGGCCCGTCGGCCGGGGCCGGTTCTCCGCCGATCAGGCGTTGGTTGCGTGTGGCGCGTCCGCCGCACACCAGGCAGATGGCTGAGAGCTTGTCGATGCGTTCGGCTCGGGTCAGCAGCTCGCCGATCGAACCGAAGGGTTCGCCGCGGAAGTCCATGTCGGTGCCGGAGAGGATCACGCGCACCCCGGCGTCGGCCAGGGCGGTGGCGACCGCGCAGATGCCGTCATCCAGAAACTGCACCTCGTCGAAGGCGACAACGTCGGTCTCCCGCTGAACCTTCTCAGCGAGTTGCTCCGATTTCGAGACCGGCTCGGCGGAGACCTGGCTTCCGTTGTGAGAGGAGACGAAGAACCGACCGCCGTAGCGGTCGTCGAGATGCGACTTGAAGAGCTGGACCCGCCGTCCGGCAATGAGTGCACGTCGGACTCGGCGGATCAGTTCCTCCGTCTTGCCGCTGAACATCACGCCGGTGATGACCTCGATCCGGCCGCGTCCACCGTTCATCCGATTCGTGTCGGTCCTTGCCTCGGATGTTCGATCAGCAGGAGCCACCGGGCTTCCCGCTCGCCCCACCGCGTCGCTAGCTCCAGCAGCACGTTCATTTCAGCTTCCTTGCCTTCGGTCAACTTCCGAGACTCGTCCTCTCGCTCCGCCAGCCCGTGACGGTCGCCGAACACCTGCGTCATCCACCTGGACTTCTCCAGGAGTTCCCGCGCCCCGAGGCACTCGGCCAAGGCCGGCAGGACGACGGATTCACGGATCCGAATTCGACTCGGACGATCCCGCTAGATTCCCGAAACCTAACCTCCTCCGGCTCACGCGGCTTGCCGGATGTTGCCCGGCATTCTAGCATACGCTGGCGTCCGGACCGCTTTACCGGGGCCACGCCCAACTGAACGACGCAACCCCGGGCTCACGGACCAGCCTGTCCACGGATCCGGCCGACTCCCGTAATCAATTTGAGGGAATCCCGGTCAGCCCGCCCCCGCACTCCATCCGATCGACCAGATGAAGATCTCCGCCAGCGCCGCACTCACGCTCGTCCTCGCCGTCCACATCCCGTCGAGCCCGCTCGAGGCTGAAACGACGGTCCGCCAAGAGATCCCGACGCCCCGAAGCCACTTCGGATTCGACCCGGGCGAGACTGGCAAGCTCGCCGACTGGACGCAACTGGTCGGCTACTACGAGGCCCTCGCCGAGGCGTCTCCGCGGGTCGCCTTCGAGGTCCTCGGAGAGACCGTCACCGGAAACCCCTTCGTGATGCTCACCATCACGAGCCCCGAGAATCACGCGAGGATCGACGAGCTGCGGGAGATCCAGCACAAGCTCGCGGATCCGCGCACCATCGGGAGCGAAGCCGAACTCGAGCGGCTGCTGGGCGAGGGGAGAACCGTGGCGATGGTCACTCACGGCATCCACGCGACCGAGGTAGGGAGCAGCCAGGGAGCTGCGACCCTGGCCTACACCATGGCCTCATCGAACGAAGAACGGATCACGGACATTCTCGACAAAGTCGTCTTCCTCCAGATTCCCTCTCTCAATCCCGACGGCTTGCAATGGGTGAACACCTGGTACAACGAGCATGCCGGGACCGAGTTCGATGCCGCGCCTCTGCCTTGGCTCTACCAGTTCTACGTGGGCCACGACAACAATCGCGACTGGTACGCCTTCACCCAGAACGAGACCGTCATGACGGTCTCGGCGCAGAACCGCTGGCATCCGCACATCGTGCACGACATCCATCAGATGGGCTCGACCGGGGCGCGCATCTTCTTTCCGCCCTTCATCGACCCCTGGGAACCCAACATCGACCCGGCGCTCACTACCGCGGTGAACCAGCTCGGCACATGGATGGCCGCCGAACTCACCGCTCAGGGCAAGAAGGGAGTGGTGGTCAACGCGCAATACGACGCCTACACGCCGGCTCGCGCCTACATGCACTATCACGGCGGGGCTCGAATACTCTCGGAGACCGCTTCCGCCCGTCTGGCGAGCCCCATCCACGTTCCGCCCGAAACGCTCGGGCCCGGCAGAGGTTTCAACGCCGCGCAACGGAGCTGGAACTTCCCCAACCCGTGGCCAGGTGGCGATTGGACGCTGCCGGAGATCGTGGAATATCAGGTGTCCGGCGCCCTGGCGCTGCTCACCAACGCAGCTCGCAACCGCGAATTCTGGCTTAGGAACTTCCACGGGGTGACCAGCCGAGCGGTCGCCAAGTGGAACGAGTGGCCCGAAGCGTGGATCATTCCCGGCGGCCAGGGAAATCCCACGGGGCTGGCCTACGCGCTGAGGTCGCTGGTGCTCGCCGATGTCGAGGTGGGAAGCGCACAGGACGACTTCACGGTCGGAGGCGCTTCGTTTCCCGCAGGAAGCTACACGATCTCCATGCGCCAGCCCTGGGCCGGGTTCGCCAACTCGATGCTCGAGGTGCAGGAGTATCCCGACATGTTTCTCTATCCAGGCGGCCCCCCTCTCCGTCCCTACGACGTGACCGGGCACACCTTCGGATTTCTCATGGACTTCGAAGCCGTGCCGGTCGACGAAGCTCCCCAGGTCGAGACGACCGTGATCACCGACCCGCCCGACTTCGATTTCCGCCTTCCCGAACACCTCGTCGGAAGCGGAGCGCCGAGGATCGCCGTCTACAAGTCCTGGCGGGAGCCCATGCCTGCCGGATGGCAGCGCTGGGTATTCGATCAGCACGAGCTCGTGTACGACACCCTGCACGACGCCGAAATCAGGGAGGGTGATCTCGCGGACTACGACGTCTTCGTGCTCCAGACTCAGAGCGCGCAGTCGATCGCCAACGGCTTCCCGGAGGGCGTGCTGCCGCGCGAGTACACCGGCGGTCTGGGTCCGGATGGCGTCGCCCAGGTCAGGAGTTGGGTCGAGGGCGGCGGAAGGCTGGTGGCCGTCGAGACCGCGACCGAGTTCGTCATCGACCTCTTCGACCTAGATATCGGCAACAAGGTCGCCGGTCTGAGCAACAACGACTTCTACATACCGGGCTCCATCCTGAAGCTGGATCTGATGCCGGGCTCCGAGATCGCCGATGGAATGGGCGACGAGACCATCGCTTGGTACTGGCGCACGAGCCGGGCGTTCGCGTTGGGAAACGGCGGGGACGCGCGAGCGACGGTGCATGCGCGCTACGGGGACGCCGACGAACTCGTGCTCTCCGGGTGGGTGCTCGGCGGCGAACAGGTCGCCGGCGAACCGGCCATCGTCTCGGCCGAGGTAGGTGAAGGTTCGGTGATTCTCTTCGGTTTCCAGCCCAATTACCGGGCTCAGACCGTCGCGACTTGGCCGCTCCTCTTCAATTCGCTTCGATAGACGAACCGGACCGCGATGACCACCTGTCAGACATGCGGCGGGCGAGCGGAGGGCAACTTCTGCCATAGGTGCGGGAAGCCGTTGAATCGAAACTGCGTCTGCGGTGCGGAACTTCCTCCGGGAGCGCGGTTCTGCAGCCAATGCGGTGCGCAGGCCCACCGGGGGGCCGATCAGGGAATCGAGGGCGGGCGCGCCTCCCGGAGTCGGACCGGGACTCTTGCCGGGGATTCGGTGCGCTCCGGACGGGGGGAGCGCTCCAGGCGTTCGGCCGACCATCCCGATGCCCGGCGCCGGGAACGCCGACAGAGGATCCTCCTCACCGCGGGGAGCCTGGCGATGGTAGGGGTCATCGCGATACTCGGTGTGAGGATGGCCGCGCGCGGAGGCACCGACAGCCAGCCGCAGCCGGCCGGTCCCGCGGTCCCCGCCGGCGGAAGCGGCACGAGCGCGAACCCGCCCGACCTGTCGACCATGACCGAGCTGGAAGCTGCCGACCGGCTCTTCAACCGGGTCATGACCGCAGTCGCCGCCGCAGACACGGCAGAGGTGGAAAGGTTCGCCCCCATGGCGATCGCGGCCTACGATCTCGCCGGCCCGCTCGATGCCGACGGCCTCTTTCACGTCGCCCTGATCGAACACGCCGTAGGCATGGTGCACGAAGCTCTGGCGACCGCCGAGGGCATACTCGAAGACGAACCCGACAACCTGCTCGGCCTCTACGCCGTGATCGTGTCCGCCCACGACGCCGGAGACGTCGTCAGGGCGAGAGAGGCTCTGCAACACCTGTCGCAGGTCTACGAACGCGAGATGGCTACCGGCAAACCGGACTACGTCGAACACCGGGCGATCACGCTGACGATGGTGGAGGACCTCACCGCGATCCTGGACGGGTCGGGAGAGGGCTTGGCATACTCCGAAGCGAAACCGACAGCTACCGAAGCGAAACCGGACGGCTTCAGGGCGGTCTCCGGCGAGCCCGGAAGGAGCTGAACCGCGATGGCTCTCGCTCCCGTCACGATCGCCGCGCTGATCACGCTCTGCGCCTTCTTAGCGTTCTGGCTCGAAAGCAGGGTGCCCGCCATCTCGAAGATGGGCTCGTCGCTGATCGCCCTGGTTCTGGGAGCCGCTCTTTCGAACACGGGCGTACTTCCAGCCGAATCCCCGGTCTACGACGTGATCGCGGGTCCGGTGACTCTTCTGGCGATAGCCTGGCTCCTTTTGGCGGTGAACCTTCGCGACCTGAAGCTGGCGGGGGGACGCATGCTGGGAGCTTTCGGGATCGCGGTGTTGGGAACCGTTCTGGGAGCTTTCTTCGGCGCGTTCGTATTCGCCGACGCGCTCGGGGACGACGCGTGGAGACTAGCCGGAACCCTGACCGGCACTTATTCCGGCGGCTCCCTCAACTTTACCGCCGTGGGCAGGGCGGTCGAACTGCCGGCCGCGATCTTCCTCGGCGCCAACGCCTCCGACGCCATGCTGACCGGTCTCTGGCTGGGGGTGACCATCCTTCTGCCCGGGGTCATCGGTCGCTTTTACCCGGCGTATGGAACACGAGGCGGCGGAGCCGACGGCGAAGGACCCGTCGCGGGCGTTGCCACCTCAACGGATGGCGAGGTCGAACCGAGCTCTCCGGCCACTCCGGCCAACGACCACCCTTTCTTCCGACAGGCTTCGCTCTCCGCGCTCGACCTAGCTCGTACCTGCGCCCTCGGCATCGCCCTCCTGGCGCTTGCGGAGATTATCACCGGAGGGCTTGCCGCGCTGGAGGGCGACGGCAGGCTGGTCACGCTTCTTCGCTCGGTACCTTCGGTGCTATGGCTCACAACGCTCGCCTTGGTGGCAGGCCACGTCCCCGCCACCCGTCGCCCGCCCGGAGCGATGGTGCTCGGATCGTTCGCCCTTCACCTCTTCTTCGTCCTCATCGGCGTCTGGTCGCGCTTCACCGACATCGTGGAGGTAGGGCCGGCGGTGTTCCTCTACACTTTGCTGGTGATCGCGGTGCACGGAGCGTTCGTCTTCGGCGTGGGCAGGCTCGTCCGCCTCGACATCGCGTCGCTGGCGGTGGGTTCGCAGGCTGCGGTCGGAGGCCCGGCGAGCGCGGTGGCGATCGCCGTCGCCAGACGCTGGCCGGCTCTGGTGCTCCCGGGCATCGTCGTCGGCCTTCTGGGCTATGCCGCCGGGACCTACCTAGGCCTCGCCGTGGCGGCACTGACTCGGGTAAGTCTGTAAGAACCGCGCCAAGTAGGCTATCTTGATGGCTATGGCTGCTCCAACCACCCGATCCGGCAACGGTTCGTCATACGGCTACGCCCCTTCCGGCAAGGACACCGGCGTTGTACGCTCTAAGGGACGTCCCCAGATACGAGCGCACGAAGGCCTCGCTCTCGTCGGGGCCCGCGACCGCAAGCCCTCGTGGCTCAAGGTCCGTTCCCCCGGTGGGCCGAAATACCTCCGCATCAAGGAGCTCATGCGCTCCGAAGGCCTGCACACGGTGTGCGAGGAAGCGGGCTGCCCGAACATCGGCGAGTGCTGGGAGTCGGGCACCGCGACCTTCATGATATTGGGCGACGTCTGCACTCGCGCGTGCAAGTACTGCGGGGTGGCCCACGGGTTGCCGACGGAGCTCGATCTCGACGAACCTCGACGGGTCGCGGAGACCGTGAAGAGGATGGGACTCGAACACGCGGTCGTCACCAGCGTCAACCGGGACGAACTTCGAGACGGCGGAGCCTCGGTATACGCCGATCTCATCCGACGAATCCACGACACCGTGCCGGGATGCTCCGTCGAGGTCCTGATTCCGGACTTCAAGGGAGACGAGGAGGCGCTCAGAACGGTGGTGGAGGCGAAGCCCGAGATTCTGGGGCACAACCTGGAGACGGTGGAACGTCTGCACCCTGACGTGCGTCCCGGCGGTCGATACTGGCGATCGATCTCGTTTCTCGGAGCCGTAAAGAAAATCGATCCGGGGATGCTGACCAAGACCTCGATCATCCTCGGGATGGGGGAGCGCCGGCACGAAATAGAGAAGGCGATGGCCGATCTGCGCGAGGCTGCGGTGGACATACTCACCTTCGGCCAGTACCTGCGCCCTTCGCTGATGCATATTCCGGTGGCGCGCTGGGTCACGCCCACGGAGTTCGCGGAGCTGAAACGAGTGGGCGAAAACGTCTACGGTTTCAGCCACGTCGAGTCCGGCCCCCTGGTGCGTTCGAGCTACCATGCGAAGGAACAGGCGCGGGAGGTCGCGGCCGGAGGGCCGGGCCGCATTCAAGACGTAATCGAAGCCGATGTGCGAGCGCCCGCCGAGGTCGAGTTCAACCTCGTCCAGATCCAGGCGGGTCGTCCCGGAAGGTCGTCGGGACGCGGCGCGGCGGTCGGTGGAGCCTGAGAACGATGGAGAAGCGGTGAGCACACTTGCAACCGAAGCCGAGCTCAGCGAAGTGGCGCGCAACGGTCGTCCGGGCGCAGACCCTCTCGAGAGCCGGGGGATCGCGCCCGAGCTGGCGTTGGAGCTGATGGCCGACATGCTCCTCTACCGACGCTTCGAGGAGAAGGTGGAAGAGGCTTATGCCATCGGCCGGATCGGCGGATTCTGCCACCTCCACATCGGCCAGGAAGCCGCTGCGGCAGGCGCGATCAAGCCGTTGCGACACGAAGACTACGTCGTCACCGCCTATCGCGAGCACACTCAGGCCATCGCCAAGGGAGCCTCGCCCGACGCCGTCATGGCGGAGCTCTACGGGCGTGCCGACGGCACCTCCGGCGGCAAAGGCGGTTCCATGCACATATTCGATGTGAAGAACCGTTTTCTGGGCGGCCACGGCATCGTGGGAGGGCAGATCGCTCTGGGAACGGGCGTGGCATGGAAGATCCACTACAACGAGGAGGACTCGGTGGTCCTCGTGTTCATGGGAGACGCCGCTGTGAACCAGGGCGCCTTTCACGAGTCGCTCAACCTCGCGGCGATCTGGCAGCTCCCGGCCATCTACGTGGTCGAGAACAACGAGTACGGCATGGGCACGGCCTTTTCCAGGGTCACGAAAACGGAGATGACCCGAAAGTCGGAACCCCACGGGGTGCCCGCCTCCGTCGTGGACGGCCAGGACGTGCTCGCCACCTATGCGCACTTCAGGGACCTCGTCGCGAGCGTCAGAGAGGGGGCCGGCCCCCAGTTCGTAGACCTTCGGACCTACCGTTTCCGGGGCCATTCGATGTCGGACCCGGTCTCGGGCACCTACCGATCCGTGGAGGAGGTCAGCCGTCGCCGGGAGGAGTCCGATCCGATCGCCGTCCTCCGAGACACCCTCTTCGCGAAAGGGCTGCTGGACGAGGACGGACTGCAGGAGCTGGACGAGGAGGCGCGAGCCAAGGCCGCGGAGGCCGCGGAATACGCCGAAGCCTCGCCCAAGCCGCCGCTCTCGGACCTGCACCGGCACGTCTGGGCATCGGAAGGGCACGGCAGGCTGACCTTCGATCATCACGGCGAAGCGGAGAACCGACGTGGCTGAGATCACCTATCGCGAAGCGCTCGGAGAGGCGCTTGCGGAGGAAATGGAGCGTGATCCCGCCGTATTCCTGATGGGCGAGGAGGTCGCGGAGTACGACGGCGCCTACAAGGTGTCGCGAGGCCTGCTCGATCGCTTCGGGGAGCGGAGGGTCGTCGACACCCCCATCAGCGAGCTCGGGTTCGGCGGACTGGGCGTGGGGGCCGCGATGGCGGGCCTTCGTCCGGTCGTGGAGTTCATGACCTTCAACTTCGCCTTTCTGGCCATCGACCAGGTGATAAATCACGCGGCGAAGATGCACTACATGTCGGCCGGGCGGCTACCGGTGCCGATCGTTTTCCGCGGCCCGAACGGAGCCGCCCTCCAGCTGTCCGCCCAGCACAGCCAGGCGTGCGAGACGTACTATGCTCACGCCCCGGGCTGCAAGGTGGTGACTCCTGCCACGCCGGCGGACGCGAAAGGGCTGCTCAAGGCCGCGATCAGAGACGACGACCCGGTGGCGTTCATGGAAGGCGAGCTGCTCTACAATGTCCGCGGCGAGGTGCCAGACACCGACGACTTCGTCATCCCGCTGGGCATGGCCGACCTGAAGCGGGAAGGGGCGGACCTTTCGATAGTCACTCACGGCAAGTCGGTGCATGTGGCGCTCCAGGCCGCTGCCGCACTGGCCAAGGAGGGAATCGAGGCGGACGTTTTGGATCTGCGCTCGGTGCGCCCGCTCGACGTCGACGCGATCATGCGGACGGTGGCGAAGACGAATCGCGTGGTCTATCTCGAGGAGGGCTGGCCCTATGCGGGCGTGGGCGCCCAGATCGTGACGCTGATACAGGAAGAAGCCTTCGACGATCTCGACGCGCCCATCCTCAGAGTCACGCAGGCGGACGTACCGATGCCCTACGCGAAGAATCTCGAAAACGTGGCCAAGCCCTCGGCGGCGCGTGTCGTCGCGGCTTGCAGGAAGACGCTTTACCGGTGACAGGTCCATCCTCATGAAGACGAGCTAGACGCATGGCTACCAAGGTTCACATGGAAGCCCTCTCTCCCACTATGGAGGAGGGACAACTGGTCAGATGGTTAAAGTCCGAAGGTGATTCGGTCGCGAGCGGCGATATCCTGGCGGAGATCGAGACCGACAAGGCGGTGATGGAGCTCGTGGCGAGGGGCGAGGGCAGGCTCCTGCGGGTCATGCTCGCCGAGGGAGGGACGGCCGAGGTCGGTGCCGTGATAGGGGTGATCGGGAGCGACGGCGAAGACGTCTCGGCCATCGCGGGGCCGGCCGGCGGCGGTTCCGCGAACTCCGGGGCGACTTCGGACGGCGCCGAGGGCGCGGCAAACGCCGAGGGCGCCGCTGCACCCGGTAAAGTCGCCGACACCGGGAGTGCGGCTGTCACCCGCAGCCGGCCTGCTCCGGCCGAGGTCGAGGCGGAAGCCGATCTGGTCGGGACCGGGAGGGTGAAGGCCAGCCCGGTTGCACGCCGGATGGCTCGGAACCTCGGTATCGAGCTCGCCGGAGTCACGGGGAGCGGCCCCGGGGGTCGAGTGGTCAAGAGGGACGTGGAGGCTGCCCGGGAATCCGCCGTCGCCGCCGCGACCCGGGCAACCGCCCAGGTCCTGCCGCAGGTGACCGCCGCGGAGGGACCCGAGTTCACCGACCTAGCCGTCTCGCAGTTGCGCAAGACGATCGCCCGTAGGCTGGGAGAGTCGGTCGGACCGGTTCCGACCTTCTTCCTGACGGTCACCGTCGACGCCACCCGACTGCTAGCCGCTCGGAAGTCCCTGAACACCATGCTCCAGGGCGGCGGCCTCAAGGTCTCGGTGAACGATTTCGTGCTCAAGGCGGCGGCGGTCTCACTCCACCGGCATCCGGAGTGCAACTCGCACTGGATGGGCGAAAGCATCCGCAGGCACAATCGCGTTCACCTGGGGGTCGCCGTGGCCGTCGAGGACGGGCTCATCACACCCGTCGTCCGCGATGCGAACCTCAAAGGCATAGCTCATATCGGTGCGGAAGTGCGTGAGCTGGCCGGTCGGGCGCGCGAGAAGCGGCTGATGCCCGAGGAGTACACGGGATCGACCTTCTCCGTGTCGAACCTGGGCATGTTCGGGATCCACGAGTTCACCGCCATCATCAATCCGCCGGAGGCGGGCATACTCGCAATAGGCGGGATCGAGGATACCGTCGTGGTCGAAGACGGCGAGATCGTCGTCGAACCCCGGATGCGCGTCACCATGAGCTGCGACCACCGCGTGATCGATGGCGCCCAGGGCGCGCGTTTCCTGGCCACCCTGAAGGCGATGCTCGAGGAGCCGGCGGGGATGGCGCTGTGACGTGCAACTCATGAATGGGAAGATCATGAAACTCCGTAACGTAGCCGCGCTCTCGATCACCGCCATCGCGGTTCTCGTCCCTACGTCATCGTGGGCCGAGGCAGCCGCTGCGCTTCCGGCCTCCCCACAACACGCCGATCCGAACCGCTTCGGCTACCTGGACGTCTTCGAACTCGAGGTGGCCGCCGATCCGCGCATCTCGCCCGACGGCAGCCGCGTCGTCTACGTGCGACGCGGTTTCGACATCATGACCGACGCCGCTCGCACCGATCTCTGGACCGTGAACGCCGACGGCACCGACCACCGGGCCCTGACCGATGGAACGGCGAGGGTGGGGTCTCCGCGCTGGAACCCCGACGGCAACCGGCTTCTCTACACGGCGTCCATCGAGGGCTCCACCCAGATCTTCCTGCGCTGGATGGACAGCGGGCAGGTGGCCGAGCTTACCAACCTCACGGAATCTCCCGGCGACATCGCCTGGTCGCCGGACGGCGGCCAGATCGCCTTCACCATGCAGGTGCCGGAGGACGGACCGGCCCGGGCCGCCCTTCCGAAGAAGCCGGAAGGGGCGGAATGGACGACGCCGCCCTTGGTAATCGACAGGATGCGCTACCGTTCCGACGGCGTCGGCTACCGCCCGCACGGCCACACCCACGTCTTCGTCATGCCCGCCGACGGAGGTACCCCGCGCCAGCACCACGGCGGTAGGCTGGCGTGGACTCCAGATTCGCGCGCCATCGTCTTCTCAGCCAACCGGGGCAACCCGGACGTCGACGTTCGCGACAGCGACCTCTTCCGAGTGGACGTGGCGGGGGGAGAGCTCACCCGGCTCACCGACCGTTTCGGTCCCGACGCCTCGCCCGCCGTCTCGCCGGACGGCCGGTACGTCGCCTATACCGGCTACCACGACCGCTACCAGGGTTACCAGGTTCGCGATCTGTATCTGATGGAGATCGACGGGGGCGGAGTCCGCAATCTCAGCGCGGAGCTCGACAGGGATGTGGACGGCCCCGCGTGGAGCTCGGAAGGGGACGCGATCTATTTCCGGTTCGACGACGAAGGCGTCACGAAGGTGGCTCGCATCACCCTGGAAGGACGCGTCACGGAGATAGCTGGCGACGTGGGCGGGGTAGCGCTCGGACGCCCGTACCCCAGCGGCTCGTTCACCCTCGCGCACGACGGCTCGGTCGCATACACCGTGAACTCCCCTTTACGTCCCGCCGACGTGGCGGTGGTCTCTCCCGACGGCACGAACGATCGGGTCACCGCGCTGAACGAGGACCTGCTCGCGCACAAGGAGTTGGCTCCAGTCGAGGAGCTGTGGTGGGAGTCCTCCCACGACGGGAGGCCGGTGCAGGGCTGGCTCGCCACGCCTCCAGGCTTCGACCCGTCTCGCAAGTACCCGCTCATTCTGGAGATCCACGGCGGTCCCTTCGCCAACTACGGGCCGCGCTTCGCGCCCGAGGTCCAGCTCTATGCCGCGGCGGGATACCTCGTTCTCTACACCAACCCCAGGGGAAGCTATGGTGGCGAGTTCGGAAATCTCATCCATCACGCCTACCCAGGGGACGACTACCACGACCTCGTCTCAGGGGTCGACGCGGTGATCGCCGAGGGCTATGTGGACGAGGGCAACCTCATGGTGACCGGCGGGAGCGGCGGCGGCGTGCTGAGCGCCTGGATCGTCGGCAGAACCGACCGTTTCAGGGCGGCCGTGGTTCAGAAGCCGGTCATCGACTGGATCTCCTTCTCGCTCACCTCGGACGGATACTCCTCGTACTACCAGTACTGGTTCCCGGCCCCGGTCTGGGAGGAAGGGATGCTGGAGCACTATTGGGATCGCTCACCCCTGTCGCTTGTCGGCAACGTGACCACTCCCACCATGCTAATCACCGGCGAAGAGGATCTGCGCACGCCCATGGGGGAGACCGAGCAGTTCTATCAGGCCCTCCAAATCAGGGGCGTTCCCACTCGCATGGTCAGGGTGCAGGACGCCTACCACGGCATGGCGAGCAGCAGCCCGTCCAACCTCATCAACAAGATCGCCTACGTCCTCGACTGGCTGGAAAGCCACCGCGTGCGAGGGGTGAGCTAGCGGCCCGCGCAACCCCGAGGGCCTTGCTCCACCAAGCGTGCAACCGGGCGGCACCCACAGCCGCCCTCGGGTTCATGGGCTCGGGCAGCACCGGAGCTTCCCTGGTTCCGGGGTTCATCGCCCGCGCGTCCGTCAACGCGTCGAGCGCCTCGTCGGTGATGGGCGTGATGTGCTCGTAGCCGGACTTGTCGTGCTCGGCGCGCCAGAGGAGGTCCCGCCGTCGAAGTCGATGTCCGTCCACCGAAACTGGCGGATGGCACCGATACGGTGCCCCGTCTCGTGTGCGAGCACGAGCTCAACGTGAAACCGCCAGTCCACTCGGCGGACACCTCCAGAAGCGCCCGGTATTCTTTCTCGGCGAGCACCACCCCGTTCGGGTTCTCAACGCACCTATCCACGGACTGCCCGCTCAGTGCCAGCGCCGCCGCGACGCCTCCACCCGGTACAGGATGTAGTCCCGAAGCCCGTGCGCCACTTCGTCCTCGATGTACGGCACCGTGATCTTCCCGCACGCCAGCTGAACCTGCAGCGTGGCCAGCCCCTTCCGGCGCTGCAGCGGCGAGTGCTTCACGATCACCGACTGGGCCTTGCGCATCGGAAACGCGTCCACCTTGCTCCCGATGAACCCGCCGCGGCTCGCCAGCCCGTCGTCGTCGTGCGTGTATCCCCGCCGCCGCCACAGCTGCCACGCGATCAGATGCAAGCCACCCGATCAGCATCGGCACGCCCACGCCAACGGAAACTTCCGCTGCGAGCAGCTGGAGGAAGACGGTGCCGAGGACAAGGCCCGCAATGAGCCAGATCCGCAGGGTGAGCGCCCGGATGTAGTACGGGGAGACCCGCCTGAACGCGTCGTCTCGGGGAAGGACCGCGATCTCGCTTGCCTCCCTCTTGAAAACCCGCGCCCGCAACTCTTCAGCTCGTCGGCCGTCCAGCAGGGGTACATCAAGTACGTCCGCTACGTCGAGCGGGTTCTGACCGCCCGTCGCGACGACTGCCGCCGCCGGCAGGGCCCGCAGCCGGAACCTCCCGAACCACCGCATCACGAGGTCCTGGCTCAGGCTCAGCTGCTGGATCTTGGGGGCCTCGACGACCACCTCCCGCTGCGTGAGAAGACCGGCGCGGGAGCGGAAGGTCCTGCCGTCGTGCCAGAGGGTGAAGGCGTGGTGGCGCAGGAACGCGGCTATGACCGTGAGGAGGAGCGCTGCAACCAGAGCGCCGAGGATGAGCACCACCACGAGGACCAGTTGGGCGAGCGCTCCCAACCCCGAGAACGCGCTGGCGGCGTTGTCGACGCTTGCTGCAAGCGCCTCAAGGAGCGGGGCGAGGAAGTCGCCGGGCTGCACCAGATCGGCGAGGATGCCCACCATGGCCGCCACGAAGATGAAGTTGCGGTTGGCGACGCCGATGCGGACCATGTCGGCGGGGCCGAGCTTGAGGAGGACCCGTCCCCAGTGCGGCTGGGCGGTGCGGCGTGCCCCCTCGGCGGCCGGTGTACCCACCCCGGCGCCGGCCACCGCGTCGGCACCTGTGTCTGTCGACAAGCCCCCGACGCCCGAGTCCCGCGCTTCGCCGGCGTCGCCCTCCAGCAGGTCGTCCTCCAGCCCCGGGCGAAGGGCGGCCACGCTGGCCCGCAGGTGGTCCGCCACCTCCGTCCTGACCGAGGGCAGCTTGCCCTCCGCCTGAACCGAGCCGGCCGTATCGAGCGTGACCGAGACGAGGCCGATGATCCGGTCCACGAGCGAACGCTCGACGTTGATGCCCTGCACGCGCCGTACGGAAGGTCCAGCGCCGTCTTCTTGATGAAGCCCGTGCGGATGAGGAGCCGGTCTTCGGCGATTCTGAACTTGAAGTACGCCCACTGAACTACCGCGATCCCCACGACCAGCAGTAGCAATCCCCCGAGGATGGGCAACACGCGGGCGAAGTCGAGGGGCTCGTCGCCACGCAACACGAGAACGGCCGCCAGGATCGAGAGGATCCCTGGAATGACGGCGCGCCCGAGGACCTTGACGCCGGTCCACAGGAATGAAACGACGGCGAAGGAAGACAGGCGCTGCCAGTCGCCGGAAAAGGGCGGGTTCACCGACCCGGATCCTCGGCGGCTTCGGAGGCCGTTTCCGAGTTCGTTTCCGAGTGCGCTACGGGAGCCGGCGCGGCGTCGGTGTCCCTGGAATCCGTCTCCCCGTCCGCTTCGATCCGCTCCGAGATGTACACGCGCAGCCGCCCGGCGGTCTCCTGTCCCAGTCCCCGGATCCTGAGACCCGCGCCCGCGCCCGCCGGAAAGACCGACAGGCTCGACAGGCCGAACCGCCGGTCGAGCGGAGTGCTGTCGAGCTTGGTGTGCTGCACGCGGTTGAAGGGAAACGCCTTCACCGAGCGCCAGAGCACGCCGGAC
>JAGWBQ010000012.1:68379-69804 GCA_021295815.1 Gemmatimonadota bacterium
ACGGGACAACACGGATGTGAAACGCACTCCACGCTCCGACGATCAGCACAGCCCGGATCAGGGCCGCGACCTGGAGGCGCCTCGCGAACCGCGGGTGAAGCGGGGTCCAGTCGAGGGCCTCGGTGCCGGGAAGGGAATCGAGCGGGATTTCCGGGTTGACGAACATGCCGGGGGGCCCGGCCTCGATCGTTGTGGGTTCAGTCATTGTGCGAACCGGGCGCATCGGGAACCCGGCCCTCCGCGAAAAGTGGGTCGTCTATGGACCTTGGAGATGCAGAGGGCCCCTGTCCCCTGGGGCCAAATGTTAGCCAGACTGCCTTACCCCGTTACTTCTCTTTCTCTCCTTAGACGGTGGTCCAGCGGGGGCCTCGCGTTGCGAGATTCGCGGCTGCGTGCCCTCAGCCGCCCCGGCCAATTCCGTACACCGCCAAGTGTTCGACGCCCAGTTCGTCCTTATCTCGGACGAGAACGTAGTCTTCCCCGATTTCAAGGATGTCGCTTGAGGGACCGGTAACAGCACGAGCCAACGGCATCCCATCCTCACCGAAGATCGTCCACCGCCATAGCTGCCGCGTCACCAACGTGGCCGGAGGAACGTAGTCGGAGATCCAAAGACGCCCGACTTCGTCGAATCGCAGTTCACTGAAATACGGAATCGGCCCGCCCAAAGCCACCTCGTCCAAGTACTGCAAGGCAAGGTCTTTGGGGCTCCTATTGGTCGTTGGATCGACCACCCAAGCCCTTACCGAGTCAAGGTGTTCCCGGGTCACGCTCTCAGGCTGCATGTTGACTCGCAAGATCCGCCGGAGGACACCGAGAGAGTCATACAGCCTCACGTCAAAACGGCCAGATTGTCCAAGCGCTACCATCCTAGGGCCAAAGGCCCAACTACCCTTGGGGGCGTAGAGTTCTTCAACGCTCCACATCCAACGCGGACCACCGGATCCATCACCTCCGACTATCGTCGCACGACGCGAACTCGGAATGGAATCGATTACGACGGCGGTGTCTCCCGTCGCGCGCGCCACGATGTACATAGCGCCGGGATTGCGAAGAACCACACCCTCTCTCATTCTGGGCGACGCCTCCCGGCGCGATCCATACCAGAAGATCGCTCCCTCACCCGTGAGCCCGGCGAAGTAGCAAAGGGGCGGATCGTGAAAGGACCTCCCGTCGCCAGGACGACACGCACCTAGCCGGGTCTCCTGGAGGTTGTACTGGTCATCGTAGAAGCTGAATCTCTTTTGCTCCACGTCCGCTACGGCGAATCCTCCGTCTCGCAGCCTCCGAAGGGAGACCGACTTGAACTCGCCCGGGCCTTCTCCTATTCCGCCAAAAGCCCGACGAAACCTCCCGTCCGGACCGAAGACGCGGAACTCAAAGCCAAACTCTTCCACGATCACGATGTCGCCGGACGGGAGTCTG
>JAGWBQ010000013.1:0-110922 GCA_021295815.1 Gemmatimonadota bacterium
GATCCGGAGCTGCGCTTCGCGATCCGAGAGGGCGGACGCACCGTCGGTGCGGGCGTCGTCACCGAGATCCTCGAGTAGGGCCGGGGTTACCATGGCGACTGGCAGCAGAATCAGAATCAGGCTCAAGGCCTTCGATCACTGGCTGGTGGATCAGACCACCTCCGACATCGTGCGCACCGCTCAGATGACCGGCGCCAGGGTTCGTGGACCGATCCCGCTGCCTACTCGCCGGCAACGTTGGACCGTGTTGCGTTCTCCGCACATCGACAAGAAGAGCCGCGAGCAGTTCGAGCTCCTCACTCACAAGCGGCTAATAGACATCGTCGACAGCGGGCAGCGAACGATCGACGCTCTCACCAAGCTCGACATTCCTGCCGGAGTCGACGTGAATATCAAGGTTGACTAGGGGGTGCCCATGCCGGGATTGATCGGACGCAAGGTAGGCATGACCAGGCTCTTCAACGACCAGGGGCACCAGGTGCCCGTGACGGTCATCGAGGCCGGACCCTGTCCGGTGGTATCGGTGCGCACCGGCGACGAGGACGGCTACAGCGCGATTCAGCTCGGATTCGGCGCGAAGCGGGAGAAAAGGAGCAGCAGAGCCGAGCTCGGTCACGCCGCCGCCGCCGGTCTCGACGCCGCGCCGGTCCTGTTGCGCGAATTCCGCACCGGAGACGACGGAGGCTACGAGGTCGGGCAGGAGCTCACCGTCGGGCTCTTCACCGAAGGCGACAGGGTGAAGGTAACGGGCCGCTCCAAGGGGCGCGGCTTCCAGGGAGTCGTCAAGCGCCACGGCTTCGCCGGCAGGCCTGCGTCTCACGGACATCCCATGTCGAGGAATCCCGGTTCGCTGGGACCTGGCACCGACCCCTCCCGGGTCATCAAGGGTCGCAAGCTCCCCGGGCGAATGGGTGGAACCAGGACCACCGTCAGCAATCTCCAGGTGGTTCGCATAGACGGCGAACGCAACCTCATCTTCATTAAGGGTGGAGTGCCGGGCGCTCGCGGCGGCCACCTTCTGATCACCAAGTACTAGCATGTTCAGCGCACCCTACTTCAAAGCCGACGGCACCCGCGACGGGTCCCGGGAACTCCCGATCGAGCTCTTCGACGGCGCCTGCAACGAGTTCGCCGTGCACGCTGCGGTGAAGACGCATCTGAACAACCTGCGCCGAGGCACCGGATCCGCTAAGAACAGGAGCGCGGTGGCGGGCGGCTCCCGCAAGCCCTGGAGGCAGAAGGGCACCGGACGTGCCCGACAAGGAACGACGAGAGCCGCGCAGTGGCGCGGCGGCGGCGTCGCCTTTCCGCCGATTCCGCACTCGTGGAGGCAGCGCCTCCCGAAGAGAATACGGAGCCTGGCGCGTCGTTCGGCCCTTAACGACAGGGCAGAGCACGGCCGAGTGTTCGTGGGCGAGCTGCCTTCTCTCGAGGCGCCCCGCACCCGCGCGCTCGTCTCTTATCTGGGCATGATCGAAACTTGGGGCAAGGTCCTCGTCCTGACCGACTCGGTCAACCGGAGCGTCTACCTCTCCTGCCGCAACCTGCCGGGCGTGCTCGTGCGTCCCTTCGGCCACGAATCGGTCTACGATCTCGTCTGGGCGGGCACGGTTTTCATCGAGGCTGACGCGTTGGATCTCTCCACCGCGGCGGCCGATTCCAAGACGTCCGACTCCGAAACGTCCGACCCTCCAGTCGCCGAGGTGAACGATGCGTGATCCGCACGACCTGATCCTGCGGCCCGTCGTCACCGAAAAGACGGCGGCGCAGATGGAGGAAGGGCCGGTCTACACCTTCATCGTCGCCGGTGACGCCAACAAGTTGGAGATCGGCAAGGCCGTCACGGCGATCTTCGACGTGCAGGTCGCCCACGTGCGCACCATGCGCTATCCCGGCAAGCCGCGGCGCTCGATCATGGCGAGGCTCGCGCGCAACTATGCGAGGGGACGGAGAGCGGCCTTCAAGAAAGCCGTGGTCCGGTTGGCGGACGGCGAAAGCATCGAGCTTTACGAGGCGGGTTGAGACATGGCGATCAAGAAATTCAGACCGGTTACCGCAGGGCAGCGCACCCGCTCCGTGCTCTCCCGCGCCACCCACACCCGCAAGGGGCCCGAGCGTTCGCTGACCGAGCCGCTCAAGTCCAAGGGCGGGCGCAACCATCACGGACGCATCACCACACGCCGTCGGGGCGGCGGCCACAAGCGCCGTTACCGAATCATCGACTTCCGTCGCGACAAGATCGGCGTCTCGGGCGTGGTCGCACACATCGAGTACGACCCGAACCGCTCGGCCAACATCGCCCTGATCCACTACGAAGACGGCGAGAAGCGCTACATCATTCATCCGACGGGTCTCGACGTGGGCGACCGTATCGTTTCCGGCGAGGACGCGGATGTGAAGGTGGGCTGCGCAATGCCCTTGGGGCTGATCCCGCTGGGTACTGCGGTTCACAACGTCGAGCTCAAACCCGGGAAGGGCGGTCAAATGGTGCGATCGGCGGGGAGTTCGGCCCAGGTGATGGCCAAGGAGGGCGATTACGTGACCCTCCGTCTGCCTTCGACCGAGATGAGGCGGGTTCACCGGCGCTGCGTGGCCACCATCGGCACGATAGGCAACTCCGATCACGAACTGACAGTGGTGGGCAAGGCGGGCGCGAACCGCTGGCGGGGACGCAGACCGAAGGTCAGGGGTGTCGCCATGAATCCTGTCGATCACCCGCTGGGCGGAGGCGAAGGCAAGGCTTCGGGCGGGCGTCCTCCGGTGACCCCGTGGGGCAAGCCGGAAGGGAAGAAGACGCGGAAGGCGAAGAAGCCGTCCAGCAAGTATATCGTGCGCGGTCGCAGGCGCGGCCGGGCGACGAAGTAGGCATGGAGAGTTGATATATGGCTCGTAGCATAAAGAAGGGACCGTTTGTCGACGAGAAGCTTCTCAGGCGCGTCCGCAGAATGAACTCCCGCAACGAGCGTCGAGTCATCCAGACATTCTCGCGCGCCTCGATGATCACGCCCGAGTTCGTGGGCCACACGCTCGCGGTCCACAACGGGAAGAGCTTCATCCCCTGCTTCATCACCGAGAACATGGTCGGCCACAAGCTGGGCGAGTTCTCTCCCACCAGAACCTTCAGGGGTCACGGCGGCAAGCTCGCCGACCGCAGGGCGAGGTAGCGCGATGGTAGCCAGAGCAGTGGCCCGCGACGTCGGGATGAGCGCCCGCAAGGTGAGACTCGTGGTCGATCAGATTCGAGGTCGGTCCGTGGGCGGCGCCTACGCGCTCCTCTCCTTTTCCAAAAAGGCCGCGGCCGTTCCCGTCAAGAAGACGTTGCAGTCGGCGGTGGCCAACGCTAGAGAGCGATCCATCGAAGACCAAGATCCGTTGGACGTAGACGACCTGTTCGTGCAGGAAGCGTTCGTGGACGAGGGTCGGACGCTCCGCCGCTGGCGGGCGAGAGCCCAAGGCCGCGCCGCGCCGATTCGCAAGCGTTCCAGTCACATCACCGTCGTCGTCGGCACGAGGGAGGTCGAATAATGGGCCAGAAGACCCACCCTACCGGCTTCAGACTCGGAATCGTAGGCGAGTGGCAGTCGCGCTGGTACGCCGAGAAGGACTTCCCCAAGATGCTCCGCGAAGACGAGACCATCCGCGGATACCTTCGGCGCCGGCTCGCGCACGCTGCGCTCTCCAAGGTCGAGATCGAGCGCAAACCCTCCCGGATCGCCATCTCGCTCCACACCGCCCGCCCCGGAGTCGTCATTGGTAAGCGCGGATCCGAGGTGGACAAGCTCCGAGACGAGCTCGCCCTCCTTACCGACTCTTCGATCTCGGTCAACGTGGAAGAGATCAAGCAGCCCGAGATCGACGCCTACCTGGTGGCGGAGAACGTCGCTCATCAGCTGAGCCAGCGCATCGCCTACCGCCGCGCGATGAAGCGCGCCGTGCAGTCGGCGGTGCGCGCGGGCGCCGGCGGCATCCGCATCCAGTGCTCCGGCCGACTCGGCGGGGCTGAGATCGCCCGGCGCGAGGGCTACAACGAAGGACGGGTGCCTCTGCACACCCTGCGGGCCGACATCGATTACGCCAGGGTGCCGGCTTTCACCACCTACGGAGTCGTCGGCGTCAAGTGCTGGGTGTTTCGGGGCGAGGTGGTCGAAGAGCGCAGAGGCCGTACCTACTCCACCGGAAACTGAGGGAGGCTGACCATGCTGGCACCGAAGCGAGTCAAACGGCGCAAGACCCACAAGGGACGCATGCGCGGCAAGGCCTACCGGGGCAACCGGGTATCCTTCGGAGAGTACGGGCTCATGGCCCTCGAGCCGACCTGGATCAGCAATCGGCAGATCGAGGCCGCCCGTGTCGCCATGACGCGCCATATCAAGCGAGGTGGGAAGGTCTGGATCCGCATCTTCCCCGACAAGCCCATCACCCAGAAACCGGCTGAGACCCGCATGGGCAAGGGCAAGGGCAACCCCGAAAAGTGGGTCGCCGTCGTCAAGCCCGGCAGGGTCATGTTCGAACTGGAAGGCGTACCCGAGCCTCTCGCGCGACGCGCCATGGAGCTCGCCGCCGCCAAACTTCCCATCCAATGCCGTTTCGTCGTGCGCGAACGGCAACTGTAGCACCCGGAGCGACCTCCTTATGACCCCCGAAGAGATCAGAGACTGGCCCGATTCCGAGATCGAGGTTCGGATTCGCGAGCTTACCGAAGAGCGTTTCAAGCTTCGCTTCCAGGAAGCGATGATGGAGCTCGACGATCCCAGCCTCCCCAGGAAGGTCAGGCGCGATCTGGCCAGGCTGCACACGGTCAGGCGCGAGCGTCAGCTGGCCGCGGCCGAGAGCGCGGGCTCGTGAGCGAGCAGGGTGGCGTGCAGGCCGCGCGCAACCGTCGCAAGGTCCGCGTGGGCGTGGTTACCAGCGACCGCTCGGACAAGACGGTGACGGTCGTGGTCGAGAGGCGGTTCGCGCATCCGCTCTACGGCAAGGGAGTCGGACGCACCAAGAAGTACCACGCGCACGACGAAAACAACGAATATCGCACCGGGGACACCGTTCGTATCGTGGAAACCCGGCCCGTCTCGCGCACCAAGCGCTGGCGGGTCGCGGAGCTCATCGAACGCCCGGCGTAGATACCCACCCACGGGAACCTGAGGAAAACGACCCATGATCCAGCAGGAATCGCTCTTCCGGATTGCGGACAACACCGGGGCCAAGTCGGCCCTGTGCATCCGCGTGCTGGGCGGCTCGGGTCGCCGCTATGCCGGGGTAGGTGATGAGGTCGTGGCCACCGTCAAGGACGCCATTCCCAACGCCGCCATCAGGAAGGGAGAGGTGATCAGAGCGGTGATCGTCCGCACGGCCAAGGAGACCCGACGCCGCGATGGCAGCTATATCCGCTTCGACGACAACGCGGCGGTCGTCATCGGCCAAGGAGGCGAGCCCCGCGGCACCCGCATCTTCGGCCCCGTCGGCAGAGAGCTCAGGGAGAAGAAGTACATGAAGATCGTTTCGCTCGCGCCGGAGGTGCTGTGATGAAGAGGAACAAGCTTCGCATCGTCAAGGGCGACCGGGTGAGGATCATCCGGGGCAACGACCGCGACCGCGAAGGCGTGGTGCTCGATGTCGATCCCGGGAGGTCCCGTGTGCGTGTCGAGGGAGTGAACGTGCGCAAGCGTCACACCGCTCCCAGCCAGCGAGACCCGGACGGCGGCATCATCAGCATCGAACTCCCCGTCCACATCTCGAACGTGATGTTGATCGATTCGGCGGGAGACGCCTCCCGCACCCGGTTGCGCATCTCCGAAGACGGCACCAAGCAGCGCATTTCGGTAAGAAACGGTCAGCCCATCCCCAGACCGCGCTAGGGAGGCAGGAATGATCCCCAGACTCAAAGAGCACTACCACACGCGGGTACGATCCCAGCTCCAAAAGGAGTTCGGGTTCGCCAACCCCCACCAGATCCCCAAGGTCTCGAAGGTGGTCATCAACGTCGGCGTGGGCGAAGGCTCGAAGGATGCGAAGCTCATCGAGAGCGTGACCAGGGAGCTCGGCGCCATCGCGGGTCAGAAGGCGGTCGTCAACCGAGCCCGGCGCTCCATCGCCAACTTCCAGTTGCGCGAAGGGATGCCGGTCGGCGCGTCGGTGACGCTGCGCTCGGACCGCATGTGGTTTTTTCTCGATCGGCTTGTCAACACCGCGATCCCCCGCGTGCGGGATTTCCGCGGACTTAAGCCGCGCTCGTTCGACGGACGCGGCAACTATTCGATGGGCGTGCGCGAGCAGATCATCTTCCCGGAAATCAACTACGACGATGTCCGCAAGATCCACGGCATGGACATCACCATCGTCACCACCACGAACCGCGACGACGAAGCGCTGGCTCTGCTCCGCGCGCTCGGATTCCCCTTTCGGGGTTCCGTGCCGGTCACCATCGCCGCTTCGGCTTAGAGACACCACATGGCAAGAAAAGGACTCATCTCCAAGGCCGAAAAAGGCCCCAAGTTCGAGGTCAGGCGGAGGAACCGTTGTCAGCGTTGCGGACGCCCCCGCGCGTACCTGCGCAAGTTCGGACTCTGCCGAATCTGCTTCAGGGACCTGGCATTGGAGGGACTCATTCCCGGCGTGCGCAAGTCGAGCTGGTAAGGAGAGCGTGTAACTCATGATGACCGATCCTATCGCCGACATGCTCACCCGCATCCGCAACGCGGGGCAGGCAAAGCATCGGTGGGCCGACATTCCGGTTTCGAAGACGAAGGTCGAGGTGGCGAAGATCCTCAAGGAAAGCCACTTCGTGCACTCCTACAAGGTGCTGAACGACGGGCGCTTCGGGGTGCTGCGCGTTTACCTGAAGTACCACGACGGAGGACACGTCATTCGCCACCTGGAGCGCGTGTCCCGCCCGGGACGCCGCCACTATGTGAAGAAGGACGAGATCCCCCGGGTCCGCTACGGACTCGGCATGGCGATCCTGTCCACCTCCGCCGGACTGCTCCCCGACCGCGAGGCCCGCAAGGCAGGCGTGGGCGGCGAGCTGATGGCCCTCGTGTGGTAAGGGAGCGAACCATGTCTCGAATTGGAAAGCAGCCGGTAGAACTCCCGGAGGGTGTGACGGTGCGGGTGGAGGGTAGGACGTGCTCGATCAAAGGTCCCAAGGGATCCCTTTCGCTCGAAGTTCACCCGGAAATAGTCGTCGAGCCGGAGGAAAATCGCATCCTGGTCAGGAGATCGACCGACCAGAAGCGGCTGCGGGCTCTGCACGGCCTCACTCGCGCTCTGCTCCAGAACTCGGTCACCGGTGTCTCCACCGGATTCGCCAAGACTCTCAACATCGTTGGAGTAGGCTACCGGGCCAAGGTCGAAGGAGGAGCGCTGAAGATGAATCTCGGTTTCAGCCATCCGATCGACTACCGACCGCCGGACGGAGTGGAGGTCGCCTGTCCCAACACCACCACGGTCGTGGTTTCAGGGATGGACAGGCAAAAGGTCGGACAGGCCGCGGCCGATATTCGATCTTTCCGGCCGCCCGAACCTTACAAGGGCAAGGGCATCCGTTATCAAGATGAACAAGTGCGCCGAAAGGCGGGCAAGACCGCCGCTCGCGCTTAGGGGGAGCGATGATCAGACAGAGCCAGCTCAAGAAGAACCGGGCGCTGCGTCGCCGCCGGCGTCACATCCGCAGTCGCAACCGGCTGCGGGGTACGGCGACCCGACCGCGATTCGTGGTGTTCCGGTCCCTAAAGAACATCGAGGGCCAGATCGTGGACGACGACCTCGGTCGGACTCTCATCGGACTCTCCACGCTCGCGCCGGAGCTGCGCGACTTCAAGACCGAGGGCGCGAATCCCCTGGTTAGTCATGCGTTCGAGGCAGGTCGCCGGCTCGGCGAGCGGGCGTGCGAGCTCGGAATCGCCGAGGTCGTCTTTGACCGCGGAGGCTACCGCTATCACGGAAGGGTTCGGGCGTTCGCCGACGGAGCTCGCAAGGGAGGCCTGGTCTTCTGATGGCGAGAGACAAGAGACGCAAGGACCGACGCCGCGAGTCCGACCTCACGGAAAACGTGATATTCATCAATCGCGTGGCCAAGGTCGTGAAGGGCGGGCGGCGCTTCTCCTTCTCGGCCCTCGTATCCGTGGGCGACGGCAAGGGGAAGGTCGGCATCGCCCACGAAAAAGCCAACGAAGTCGCCGAGGCCATTCGCAAGGCCTTCGAGAGGGCCCGTACCGACATGGTGGAGGTGCCCGTTCGCAACGGCACCCTTCCGCACGAGATCATCGGCCGCGCGGACGCGGGCCGGGTTCTGCTCCGCCCTGCGTCGCCCGGAACCGGGGTGATCGCCGGCGGGCCGGTGCGCGCCGTGCTCGAAGCCGCCGGCGTCAAGGACGTTCTCACGAAGAGCCTGGGCACCAATAATCCCATAAACGTCGTTCGCGCCACGATGGACGGTCTGACCAATCTGGTGACCCCGGAGCAAGCCGCCCGCGAACGCGACATCACACTGCAACAGCTTGGGGTGTACCGTGACTGAATCTCAAGGCGGATTCATCCGCATCACCCAGGTCAGGAGCGGCATCGGTCGCCAGGCCAAGCATCGCCGCACCCTGCGCGCCCTGGGCATACGCCGCCATCAACAGAGCGTGGTCCAGCGCGACACCGCCGCTATCCGCGGCATGGTCAGGCAGATCTCGTTCATGGTCAGCGTCGTCCCCGTTCCCGAGGGAGAGGTGGACGGCGAGGCCGGGATTCAGGACAGATAGATGATCGAACTTCACGACCTGCGGCCGGCCGGAGGTCCTCGACGGCCGCGAAAACGCGTCGGCAGAGGCCCGGGCAGCGGTCTGGGCAAGACTTCGGGCCGCGGACAGAAGGGGCAGAAATCCCGCTCGGGTCCGGGCATTCGCCCCGGTTTCGAGGGCGGGCAGATGCCGCTCTCGAGGCGTATACCGAAGCGCGGATTCAAGAACAGGGGACGGGTCGAGTATCAGGTGGTCAACCTGCGCGATCTGGGGCGTGTCGAAGGCGAAGCGACCCCGGAGAGCATGAAGGCGGCCGGACTCATTTCGACTCTGCGCAGGCCGGTAAAGGTGCTCGGGACAGGTGAAGTGAGCGGGGCCGTCCAGGTGACGGCGCACCGCTTCAGCGCCTCCGCGCGCTCCAAGATCGAAGCTGCGGGCGGAACGACGCTCGTGCTCGCCGCCGACGGGAACGCGGAAGCCCGGGGAGGCTAGTCCATGGCCGACAATCCGCTGCAAAACCTGATTCGGGCGCCGGAGCTGAGGAACAAGATCCTCTTCACGCTCTTCATACTGCTCGTCTATCGGCTGGGCTCGCACATAACGGTTCCGGGGCTGGATCTCGTCGCCCTGCGCGCCACTTTCGCCTCGCTGGAAGGCACCCTCTTCGGCATCTACGACATGTTCGTGGGTGGAGGGCTTTCCCGGGCGACTGTTCTGGCGCTGGGCATCATGCCCTATATCTCGGCGAGCATCATGTTCCAACTGCTCTCGACCGTCTTCCCCACCATTCAGAAGCTGCAGAAGGAGGGGGAACAGGGGCGCAAGAAGCTGACGCAGTGGACCCGCTACACCACGATCGGTCTGGCGGCGGCGCAAGCCTACGGGTACGCTCAGTACCTGATGGCCCAGGGTGTCGTGCCCGACCCCGGCATGGGTTTCGTCTTCGTCACCATGTTCACCCTCACGGGCGGCGCCATCTTCGTCATGTGGCTGGGTGAGCAGATCACGGAACACGGCATCGGCAACGGCATGTCGCTCCTGATCTTCTTCTCGATCATCCAGAGCTTCCCGACCGCGGTGGCGCGCACGGTCGAAGCCTGGAGCACCGACCAGATCGGGCTACCCAAGCTCGCGCTGCTCGTGGCGGTCGTGGTCGGAGTGACGGCGGGGGTGGTGGCCATGACCATGGCTTCACGTCGCATCCCGGTGCAGATACCGCGCAAGGTGCTCAGTCGGGGGAGAGTGCGTGAAGGTCAGAAGAGCTTCATCCCGCTGCGCATCAACTCGGCGGGGGTCATGCCGATCATCTTCGCGCAGTCCTTCATCGTAGTTCCGGGAACGCTGGGCACCTTCTTCCCCAACGTGCCGGGTCTGGACGTTCTCGCCGAGTTCTTCCAGCCCAACACCGTGCTCTACTACCTGACCTACGGCGCGCTCATCATCTTCTTCACCTACTTCTACACGGCGATCATCTTCAATCCGGTCGACCTCTCGGAAAATCTGAAGAAGCAGGGCGGCTTCATCCCGGGGGTGAAACCGGGAGCGCGAACCGCCGAGTACATCGATCGCGTACTGACCAGAGTCACACTGCCGGGTTCGATCTATCTGGCTCTTATCGCGCTCGTGCCATTCTGGATCCTCGACATCTTCACGATAAACACCTTCTTCTTTGGCGGCACCTCCCTGCTGATCGTGGTCGGCGTCGGTCTCGACACCGTGCAGCAGGCGCAGCAATTGCTTCTGCTCCGACGCTACGACGGCTTCATGAAGCAGGGACGCGTCAAGATGCGAGGGCGTCAGCGCTACATGTGATGGCGCAAGCTATCGTTCTCCTCGGGCCACCCGGGGTAGGGAAGGGCACCCAGGCAGCCCGGCTGAAGGAGACCGTGGCGGGCGAGCATCTCTCCACAGGCGACCTCCTTCGCGAGGCCGTGCGCTCCGGTTCCGATCTGGGCAGGCAGGCGGCCGGCTACATGCAGGCCGGCGAACTGGTGCCCGACGAGGTGATCATCGGGCTCATGCAGGCCTATCTGGAGGCCGGCGATCCCGGACGCGGCGTGATCTTCGACGGTTTTCCGCGTACCGTGGAGCAGGCGGACGGGCTGGAGGATGCGCTTAGCTCGGCGGCGCGCGAGCTCGATCTCGTGATCCTGCTCGATGCCGACGGCGACCTCATCGCCGAGCGGCTGGCCGGCCGGAGGAGCTGCCCGGGTTGTGGGACGGTTTTCCACGTGACGGCCAACCCGCCGGCGCGGGAGGGGGTATGTGACGACTGCGGCTCGGTGCTGGTGCGGCGGCCCGACGACGAGCCCGGGACCGTCCGCAATCGACTCGCGGTGTACTCTCGCCAGACCGAGCCGCTTATCCGCTACTACGAACGCCATCCGGCGGGCGTGGTCCGCATCGACGCCTCCAAAGGGGTGGACGAGGTGACCGACGCCCTCCGTTCGCTGGTCGAGACGGCCGGCGTCCGAGTGGGTGCGGAGGTCGCGCGGTGACCGGCCGCTCCCGGGATCGCCGCCACGGGATCGCCATCCGCGACCGTCGCCAGATCGAAGCGATCGCCGAGGCCGGATCCATAATCGGTTCGCTCATCCCACGGCTGAAGGAGATGGTCGGACCGGGGGTCAGTACGCTCGATATCGATCGCTTCTGCGAAGATTTCATCACCTCCTTCGACGGCGCCGTCCCGGCCTTCAGGGGGCTGTACGGCTTCCCGGGGAGCGTCTGCACTTCGGTGAACGAAGAGATCGTACACGGAATCCCCAGCTCGCGGCGGATCCTTCGCGAGGGCGACATAGTTTCGGTCGATGTGGGAGTGAAGCTCGAGGGCTGGTGCGCCGATTCCGCCTGGACCTTCACGGTGGGCGAGGTCGCCGCGCCGGTGCGCCGGCTGCTTGCCACCACCAGGGACGCCCTCGATGCCGCCATTCGCGGCGCACGGGCCGGAAACCACGTCGGCGACATCGGTGCGGCGGTGATGAGGACGGTGCGGGGCACTTCCTTCAAGATCGCCGAAAACCTCGTGGGTCACGGCATCGGCCGGGAGGTCCACGAAGATCCTCAGGTTCCGAACACGGGCCGACCCGGTCACGGTCCCCGTCTGCGTTCGGGCATGGTCGTCGCGATCGAGCCCATGATCGCTCAGACCACCTCCAGGATCCGCACCCTTGACGACGACTGGACCGTCGTGTCGGCGGACGGCGGCATCTCCGCCCACTACGAACACACGGTGGCCGTGACGCCCAGCGGCCCCAGAATCCTCACACGTCTTGAGGAACCCATGGAAGAGAGTTATCTTTCACAGCTATGCAACGAACGCCCAGCGGGGGTGGCGACATGAAGGTCAGAAGCAGCGTTAAACCCATCTGCGAACACTGCAGAGTAATTCGCCGGAAGGGGATCGTGCGGGTGATCTGCTCTCGCGATCCGAAACACAAGCAGAGGCAGGGCTGAGGCCACATGGCACGAATCGCTGGAGTCGACCTCCCGAGATCCAAGCGCGTCGAGGTCGCGATCACCTACATCTACGGCATCGGTTCAACAAGGGCTCGCAAGATCGTCAGCGCGTGCGGGATCGAACGGGGCAGGCGCACCCACGATCTCGGCGACGAGGAGGTCGCTTGTCTCAGGCGTGAGATCGAGCGCTTCAAGGTCGAGGGACCTCTGCGCACCGAGGTCTCCATGAACGTTAAGCGACTGATGGACATCGGGTGCTACCGCGGCCTCCGTCACCGCCGGGGCCTGCCCGTTCGAGGCCAGCGCACGCACACGAACGCCAGGTCCCACAAGGGCAGGAAGAGGGCGATCGCGGGCAAGAAGAAGGCCCCACGCAAGTAGCCGCCAGACATAGTCACGAAGCAGATCACGCGCAGCAACCGAGTAACGATACCCGCCCTGCGGACGGCGGACAGCCAGTACGGGCCCGAGCCCGGCGCCTCATCGAGGAAGCAGAGTGCCGAAACCAAAATCGAAGCAGAAGCGCACAAAGAAGGTCGTCGAGGCCTCGTGCGTAGCGCACATACGCGCCACGTTCAACAACACCATCATCACCATCACCGACCAGACGGGGAACACGGTCGTGTGGGCGTCCGCCGGCCGGGCGGGATTCAAGGGGTCGAAGAAATCCACGCCCTTCGCGGCGACCGTCGCGGCTGAACAAGTGGGCAAGGAGGCGGTGCAAATGGGCGTCAAGCGGGTCAAGGTGCTCGTGCGCGGCCCCGGCTCCGGTCGCGAGTCCGCCATCCAGGCTCTTGCGAGCGCGGGTCTGACGGTCACCTCGATTCACGATGTGACGCCGCTGCCGCACAACGGTTGCCGTCCTCCCAAGATGAGGCGCGTCTAACCGATGAGCAGGTATACCGGACCAGTATGCCGGCTATGTCGGCGCGAGGGTCAGAAGCTCTTCCTCAAGGGCCAGAAGTGCTACACCGAGGCGTGCCCGGTCGAGCGTCGCGGGTACCCGCCCGGGCAGCACGGCGCTGGTCAGGTGCGTCGGCGCAAGCAGTCCGACTACGCGCTCCAGCTTCGAGAGAAGCAGAAGGTCAAGCGGACCTACGGACTCAACGAGAAGCAGTTCCGCAACCTCTTCGACAAGGCCTCGCATCTCTCCGGGCGGACCGGCGACAACCTTATCGTCGCGCTTGAGACCCGGCTCGACAACATCGTTTTCCGCCTCGGACTGACAGTGTCCCGCAATCAGGCCAGACAGCTCGTTCGCCATCGTCACGTCCAGGTCAACGGCCGAGTGGTGGACATCCCCAGCTTCCAAGTGAGCGCCGGCGACGAGATCGCCATGCGCGACAAGTCGCGCAAGCTCGTGACCGTCGAAATGGCCTTGGCGGCCAGAACCAGACCTCAGCTTCCCGAGTGGTTGGCTCTCGACGAAAATGCCCTCAAAGGCAGGTTGGTGCGCACTCCGACGCGCCAGGACATCCCCCTCTCCGCGCAGGAGCAGCTCATCGTCGAGCTGTACTCGAAGTAGGAGGCGAACTTCTTGAGCAAGGACATCGACCTTACCGATCTGGTACTCCCGGAGCGGCTGGAACCCGAGGTCCAGCTCGGCGAGACCGAGCTGGATCGACGCAGCGGTACCTTCGTCATCGACCCGATGGAACGCGGTTTCGGCCATACCATGGGCAACGCGGTCCGACGTGTGCTGCTTTCGTCGCTCAGGGGAGCGGCCGTCTGGGCGTTCCGCGCCACCGGGGTAATGCATGAGCACCAGTCCATCGATGGCGTACGCGAAGACGTTCATCAGATCATCCAGAGTCTCAAGTCGCTCGGTGTGGCGCTGAGCCCCGATCTCGAAGACGCCAGACTCGTGCTCCAGGCCGACCGGCCCGGACCGATCACCGCCGGCCAGATCTCGCCGAAGGCGGGCGTAACCGTCCTCGACCCCGATCACTACATCTGCGAGTACAGGGGCAAGGAGTTGATCGAGATCGATCTGTACGTGAACAAGGGAAGAGGATTCGTGCTCGCCGACCAGCACCAGAAGCCCGACGGCATGCCGGTCGACCTGGTCTGCATCGACTCGATCTACAACCCCGTCAAGAAGGCCAACTTCAAGGTGGAGGAGACCCGGGTCGGGCAGCGCACCGACTTCGATCGACTCACCGTGGACGTGGAGACCGACGGCTCGATGACCCCGACCGACGCCCTCGCGTACGCCGCCGATCTGCTGCGCTGCCACCTGGAGTACATGCTGTACTTCAAGAGCGGTCGCATGCCGAAGTACTCGCCGGCGGTGGCGACACCGGTGACCGAGGTCATGCGGGAGCGGCTCATGTCCGAGCTAGACGACTTCCCCCAGATTCCGGTACGCGCGCGCAACAGCTTGCGAGTGGCTGGAATCACCAGGATGCGGGATCTCGTCGCCATGAGCGAGAAGCGGGTCCTTGAGGTCGACAAGCTGGGCAAGAAGCTGCTCTCGGAGATGAACGACGCCCTGAACCAGCTCGGCTTCACCTTCGACATGCATTTCGAGGAGAGGGTGGACGGTCGCCTTTACCTGCTGAGCTCCTCCCCCGACCAAGGTCGCAACGATTCGGGCCGGGCGCCGGCGCGCAGCCCAGCCGGCAGGAGCCGCTGAGCCGTGCGCCACCGCAAGAAGGGGAGACAGCTCTCCAGAACCGCGAGCCACCGGAAGGCCACCCTGCGCAACCTCGCGACGGCTCTCTTTCGGCACGGTCGCATCCGCACGACCACGGCGAAAGCCAAAGAGCTGCGCGGGTATGCCGAGAGACTGATCACGCTCGCCCGTCGCGGAGACCTGCACTCGCGCCGTCTCGTCGCCCGCAAGATTCAGGATCGGGATGTCGCGGGGCGGCTCTTCGACGAGATCGCGCCGCGCTACCTGGAGCGCCCCGGAGGCTATACACGCATCATCAAGCTCGGTCACCGAAAAGGCGATGCCGCCGAGATGTCGATCATCGAGCTCGTGTAGCGGTCCGTGGACACGGCGGCGGCTTGCGAATCGGCGTGCGCAACGGGCCACCGAGCGTTACCTTATCCGCCTTGGCGCGCGGCGGGCCCTGCGCCGCCTGCGCCTCACTTCAGCACACGAACGACAGCCGAGGGAAGCAAGTGATGAGCGACAACAGGCGTGGAGCCGTGAATCTGTCCACCATCCTCATGGTCATCGCGATTCTGGTCGTGGGTGGCTTCTTCTACTGGCTCTGGGACCAGGCTCAGATCGAGGCCGCACGCCAGGCCGAAGTTGCGGCCGCCGCCAGGGAAGCCGAAGAGGATGAGCCCGACATCTCCGAAGCGGTCATCGTGGATGTCGTCGCCCTGGGTCGGGACATGGAGGGCTTCGCGGGTCAGCTCGTGCAAATCGAGGGTGTCACCCACGGTGGGAACTTCGCCCGGCAGGGCTTCTATGCCGGCACCCAGACGCCGTTCCTGATCTCGGCGCCCGCCTTGGTCGCCGACACCGTTAACCCGGTCGCTGAACGCGGGGCGCTGACCCTCGTTGGCACCGTCGCCGAAGGAGGTACGGCGGTCTTCGAGTCCTGGCTCGCGGCCGGCACGATCAACGAGAGCGACATGATGATGGCCGACTTCGTCAACTACTACCTCGACCTGTTCGCCATCGTGGAAGCGGACGGGACCGTGGTGGAGATCGCCACGGCCGAGGAAGGCGATGACGAGGACGAAGAAAACGACTCCGGTTCGAGGAACTGACGCGACTCATGGCAAGGGTATGTGAAGTTTGCGGGAAGAGACCGCAGACAGGCAACAACGTCAGCCACGCGCACAACAAGACCAGACGGCGTTGGCTTCCGAATCTCCAAACTTTCCGCTACGAGGACTCCGCAGGGACGAGACGTCGGGCGCGGGTTTGCACGCAATGCATCCGCTCGGGGCGAATCACTCGCAAACCCTCCTGATTCGAACCTGCAAGCTCGCACCTCCCTTCCTGGCTCTTGGGAGCCGCTTGAAGCCGTACCATTCCCTATACTGACCTAGGCACGTCAGTTCACGAACACGGTGAGGTTCGGCAAAGGAACGATCCACTCGACCACCTGGGGAACTCTCCCGGCCGCGGGGGACGGCGTGAGGTTCTACGCCCAACCCAAATCGTCGTTCTCGAAGTGTTCTCGCCGCTGGACCTCGAAGACGCCGTTCACCCGTCGGATGGCCCTTCTAACCTTGGCCAGATGGGAAAGATCACGCACCTCGACGACGAACTCGCCGTGCATTCCGTCTTCCTTCGCACGCATGTCCGCGTGCTTGATATCGGTGCCGGTCTTGGTGATCGCCTTGGCCACGTCCGATAGCAGGCCCCTCCGGTCGCCGCCCCGCATGTAGAGTCTGACCAGGAAGCGGTCCTGCTGTTCGGCGGACCACTCGATCTCGATGCGGCGATCCTCGTCACCGGCGAGCACGAGCACGTTGGGGCAGTCGGTTCGGTGGATGGAGACGCCGCGTCCGCGCGTGATATAGCCGAGAACGTCGTCGCCGGGCACCGGCTGACAGCAGCGGGAGTACCGCACCAGCATGTTTTCCATCCCCTGGATGCTCACCCCCTTGCTCGAGACTCGCAGCTTGGATGCCAGGCGCTCCAACGGATTGCGTCTTGGCTGGTCGACCTTGGCCAGATCGCGGTCGGGATAGAGCTGACGCATCACCGCCGTGGGGCCGACATCGCCTCTGCCCAGCGCCGCCAGCACCATTTCGAAGGACTCCTGGTCGAGCTCACTTGCCACCTCGGCCCGCTTCTTCTTGTCCTTGGTGAGGAGGAGGCGGGCCTTCCGCATCTCCCTTTCGAGCAGGTCTCGGCCCAGCCTCACCGCTGAATCGTGCTCTTCGCGTTTGATCCAATGGCGGATGCGTCCCCGTGCGCGGGCGCTCCTCACGACCCTCAGCCACCCTCGGCTGGGACGCTGGCGCGGATCGGTTCGGATCTCGACCGTATCGCCGTTCTTGAGCACGTGGGAAATCTGGACGATGCGGCCGTTCACCTTGGCGCCCGCGCAATGATGCCCCACGTCGGTGTGGACCGAGTAGGCGAAGTCTATGGGGGTGGCGCCGAGCGGGAGAGCCTTGACGTTGCCCTTGGGAGTGAAGACGAAGATCTCGTTGGCGAAGAGCTCCATGTGCATGAGATCGATGAACTCTTCGGGCTCGGACGCGTCCTTTTGCCAATCCATGATCTGCCTGAACCAGGTAAGAGCGTCGTCGGCTTCCCTGTTCTTCTTCTTCTGGCTGTTGTTCTGCTCCTTGTAGCGCCAGTGGGCCGCGATCCCGAACTCGGCCGTCCGATGCATCTGCCTGGTCCGAATCTGGATCTCGTAGCGCTTGCCTCCAGGCCCGAACACCGTGGTATGGAGCGACTGGTACTTGTTCGATTTGGGTGTCGCGATATAGTCGTGGAAACGCTCCGAGATGGGTGTCCACAGGGAGTGGACGATTCCGAGAGCCCCATAGCAATCCGCAACCGTCTCGGTCAGCACCCTCATGGCCATGACGTCGTAGATCTCTTCGAATGGCAGCTTGCGCGCCGTCATCTTGCGATGAATCGACCAGAGATGCTTCGGTCTGCCGCTCACAGTCGCCCGAACTCCGGCATCTTCCAAGGCTTCCGAGAGCGGAAGGCGCAGTCTGTCGATCTCTCGTTCCCGGTCCTGTCGTCGCTGACGGACCTGTCTGGTCAGCGACTCGTACGCATCCCGTTCCAGGAATTTGAAAGCGAGGTCCTCCAGCTCCCAGCGAACCGCCCCCATTCCGAGGCGGTGTGCCATGGGAGCGTAGACTTCGCGGGTCTCAAGGGCGATCCGTCGCCTCTTGATGCCGGTCAGGTGCTCGAGGGTCCGCATGTTGTGGAGGCGGTCGCCGAGCTTTACCAGAATGACACGGACGTCTTCGGTGATCGAGAGCAGCATCTTGCGGTAGTTGCGCGCCTGCTGCTCGGTCGCCGATTCGAAGGGTACCTGTCCGATCTTGGTCACCCCGTTCACGATGGTCGCGACCGCCTCACCGAAGCGCTCGCTCACATCGTCGAGGCTCAGCTCGGTGTCTTCGACCACGTCGTGGAGCAACGCGGCGACGATCGTGTCGGTGTCGAGGTAGATGGCGGCCATGATTCTGGCCACTTCCGCGACGTGGGTCACGTAGCTCTCGCCCGAAGCCCGCTTCTGCCCGGCGTGCGCGCTCTTGGCCACTTCGTAGGCTCGAGCGATCCGGCCGACGTCGAGCCTGTCGACATTCGTCCGAATCACCTCGGCGAGGTTGCGAGGCAGGGTGCCGACCGGATCGTCGGGAGCTCCCTCGCGCTCGTCAGCAACCGGTTTCGTCACAGTCGCCATCTGCGGTTCTGAACCGGCGCTACCGGCCGGTCACCTCCCGCAGCACTTCTTGTACTTCTTTCCACTCCCGCATTCGCATGGGGAGTTGCGACCGGGCCGGCGCTCCGCGACCACCGGACGTCGCGCCGTTCCTGCCCGGTTCGTCGACAGCGTCGCAGGATCGGGGCCCGCCTCGCTGGCCGTGAGTCCGGGAATGGCGGCCAGGCCCCGGCCCGGGGTGCCGACGGCTCCCAACCCGGCGCCCGGTCCGCCGACGTTGCCCGCCCCCGCCGCAGCGGCCACGCCGGCCCTGGGGACCGCAGCGGCCCGTCGGGGTTGGCCGGGTCTGCCGGCGGCGGTCCTCCTGCCGCCGGAGGACGTGACTCTCCTTCCGACCCCGGTTCCCTGGGTCACCGTCCGTCCGCTCGCGGCGCCCGCCCGCCCGGCCTGGGTCGGTGCGGGCGCGAGCTGCGCCCGGAAGAAGACGCTCGCCACCGATTTGCGCAGGTCCGCCATCAGGTCGACGAAGGTCGAGTAGGCTTCCTTCTTGTACTCGACGAGAGGATCCTTCTGACCCCAACCTCGAAATCCGATAGATGACCGGAGGTGATCGAGGTCGTAGAGGTGCTCCTTCCATTTCTCGTCGATCACCGAAAGCATGATGAAGCTCGCCACCTTCTCCCGGTGCTCGCCCAACGACTCCAGCTTGCGGTCGAAGGCCTCGTGAAGGTGACCTACCACGGCCTCCTCCAATTCGTCGCGGCCGAGCTCCGGAAACTCGTCGTCCCTGCTCGCGGGGAGCATGGGAACGAGGGTCATGTAGTCGAGAACGAGCTTCTGGCGCAGGCCGAACAGCTCCCAGTCCTCGGCACCGGCGGACGCGGGCGCGTACTCTTCGATCGTCGTCCTCGTGGAGTGCTCTATCATGTCGAGCATCTCGCCCTTGAGGTCCTCGCCACCTTCCAAGGCGAAGAGGCGGAGATCGTAAATGACCTCGCGCTGCTGATTCATGACGTCGTCGTAATCGAGCAGTCGCTTGCGAGCCTCGAAGTTGTTGACCTCGACCTTCTTCTGCGCCCGTTCGATCGCCTTGGTGACCAGACCGGCGGTAATGACCTCTCCCTCCTGGACGCCGAAACGGTCCATCACTCCCGCGACGCGATCTGAGGCGAAGAGACGCATGAGGTTGTCTTCCAGGGAGAGATAGAACTGCGACGCTCCCGGATCTCCCTGGCGTCCTGCTCGACCCCGAAGCTGCCGGTCGATGCGGCGCGAGTCGTGGCGTTCGGACCCGACGATGTGCAGGCCGCCGAATTCGACCACGTCGTCGTCGTTGTGGGCGTTGATCTTCGAAGCCTTCACCGGATCGATCGGGAGGGCGTCCTCGAGCGAGACGCCCCGCTCCTTCAGCCACCCCAGGGTGCGTGCCTCGCGCACGCCCTCGCCCAGTTTGATGTCGGTTCCGCGTCCGGCCATGTTGGTGGCGATGGTGACGGCCCCAGGAAGCCCGGCGTTGGCCACGATCTCGGACTCGCTCTTGTGGTGCTTGGCGTTGAGCACCTGATGACGGATGCCGCGCCGCTTGAGCATGCGCGAGAAGGTCTCCGAGATATCGACGTTCGTCGTTCCGATGAGGACCGGCAGCTCCATGCGGTTGAGCCGCTCGATCTCGTCCATGATCGCGTTGTACTTCTCCCGCTTGGTGCGGAAGATGAGGTCGTCGCAGTCGTCGCGGACTATGGGGCGGTTGGTAGGGATAACGAAGACGTCGAGACCGTAGATCTCGTGGAACTCGTTTTCCTCGGTCTCGGCGGTCCCGGTCATTCCGGCCAGCTTGCCGTACATCCGGAAGTAGTTCTGGATAGTGATCGTGGCGAGAGTCTGGGTCTCCCCGCGGATCTCGACGCCCTCCTTGGCCTCAACCGCCTGGTGCAGCCCGTCCGACCATCGCCTTCCCGGCATCTGTCTGCCGGTGAACTCGTCGACGATCACGACCTCGCCGTTCTCGCCGATGATGTACTTCTCGTCGCGGTGGTAGAGGGTGTGGGCCTTGAGCAGTTGATGGATGACGTGGATGCGTTCGCTCTTGGCTGCGTACTCGGCCTCGACCTCGGTCAGCCGCTCGCGCTTCTCCTCGACCGAAAGTCCGTGGTCGCGCTCCATCTCGCCGAGTTCGGCCGAGAGGTCGGGAGCGGTGAAGGCGTCCGGATCGTCGGGCGAGAGCTCGTCCAGACCACGATCCGAGAGGTGGACCGAATGCCCTTTCTCGTCCATGGCGAAGTAGAGGAGCTCGTCGATCTCGTGGAGTCGCTTGTCGCGAATGAAATCCGACTCGACCTTGGAGACCATGACCTGAACGGAGGGATCCTCCGCGAACATCTTCATGAGCTTGCGGTGGCGCGGCGTGCCGCGCTTGACGGCGAGCAGCTTTTCGCCGGCCTCGCGTTCCTCCCCGCTCTCGAGCTGCGCCTGGGCTTCGGCCACCATCTGATTCGCGACCCGGAGCTGCTTGCGGTACAGCGAAGCGACGATCGGGTTGTACTGCTTGAAGGGAGTCGAGGTGTCGCGGCCCACCGGTCCCGAGATGATCAGTGGCGTGCGCGCCTCGTCGATCAGGATCGAGTCCACCTCGTCGATAATCGCGTAGGCATGCTCGCCCTGCACTCTCTGCTCGAGAGCGTGCACCATGTTGTCGCGCAGATAGTCGAACCCGAATTCGTTGTTGGTGCCGTAGGTGATGTCCGCCCGGTAGGCCGCGCGACGTTCCGGAGAGCCCGGTCGGTGCAGGTCGATGACGTCGACCGACACGCCCAGGAAACCGAATACGGCACCCATCCATTCGGCGTCGCGCTGAGCGAGATACGAGTTCACGGTGACCAGGTGCACGCCCCGGCCGGTTAGGGCGTTCAGGTAGAGCGGCATGGTGGCGACCAAGGTCTTGCCTTCTCCGGTGGCCATCTCCGCCACTTTGCCCCGGTGGAGGGCGATGGCGCCCACGAGCTGAACGTCGTAGGGAATCATGTCCCACACGAGCTTCTGGCCGGTGACGACGAACTCCCTACCCATGAGGCGTCGGCAGGCATCCTTCACCACGGCGAAGGCCTCGGGAAGGATCTCCTCGAGAACCCGCTCGATCGCCTTGTTCAGTTCCGACTCCAGATCGGAGATGCTCATGGAGAGCGACTCCCGTTCCGATCCGTCCTTGGAGACTCGCTTGCGCTCGCGCAGTTCGGCGATCTCGGTGCGCAGGTCTTCGACCCGGGAGCTTATGACCTCCCGGAAATAGTCGGTCCTGCTCTTCAGCTCGTCGTCCGAAAGCCCTGTCAGCTCATCGGCCAGCTCGTTTATCCGCCCGACGAGAGGCTCGAGCTTCTTGGCTTCCCGCTTATGTCTGGAGCCCAGAAGGGCTTTGGCTGCTGCTCTGATCATGGAACCGGCATACCCCCGGGCGGGATGGGCGGTCCGGCTCGGGGCTCGTCGGGGCGGTCGTGCAGGCGAACCGTGCCGGCCATCGGACCTCCCAACGGACCCTCCGGTGAACCCCGAAGGGAACCTTGACCGCCAGCCGAAGACCTGTTTCCTTTCCGTGACGGAACGGAGGCAGCCGAAGACCTGTTTCCTCTCCATAAGGGACGGAGGCAGCCGATGACCACCAGCGAGATGACCGGGACGGGTGCCGAGCTGGGCGAGCGCTCACTGACATCGAAAACGCCGATCTGGTGCCGGACCACGACGTCCTCTTCGCCGGTCTGCCGTTCCAGCCGTTCAGCGTCGTCGGTGGGCGGAAGGGCATGGCCGACCCTGGAAGCCGTTCTGGAAGACGATCCGCCACTCGAAGCGTTCTGTGTCTGCGTCTGACCTGCCCCGTCCGAAGGGCATGTGCCCGACACCAGGGGAGTCGGCGGGCCGTTCATGCAACTGTTTCCGGCAAACTCCCCGCCGACCGCCAGAACGCTTCCAGACCAATGGATACCGCTAGGACACCCCTCACAAGCGTTGACTGACTTCCGGCTGGTATCCGACTTTGAACCGGCGGGCGACCAGCCCGAGGCCATCCGGGCTCTCGGGGACGGACTTGTTCGCGGCGCCCGCGACCAGGTTCTCCTCGGCGCGACCGGCACCGGCAAGACCTTTACCATCGCCAACGTGATCGCGCAGTACGGGCGCCCCACGCTCGTGATGTCGCACAACAAGACTCTCGCGGCTCAGCTCTACGGCGAACTCAAGGCCCTCTTCCCGCACAACGCCGTCGAGTACTTCATCTCCTACTACGACTACTACCAGCCCGAGGCCTACCTCCCCTCCACAGACACCTACATAGAGAAGGACGCTTCGATAAACGAGGACATCGAGCGCCTCCGTCTGCGTGCCACATCGTCTCTGGTGGAGCGGGAGGACGTGATCGTGGTAGCGTCGGTCTCGTGCATCTACGGACTCGGCAACCCGGTCGACTACCGCAAGCTGATGCTCCATCTCTCGACCGGGCAACGGAAGCGGAGGCGCGACATCCTCCAGGGACTCGTCGACATCCAGTATCGGCGCAACGACTACCTGTTCGAACGAGGCAATTTCAGGGTGCGTGGCGACACCGTCGAGATCTTCCCTTCCTACGAGGAGCAGGGGGTACGCGTCGAGCTTTGGGGCGACGAAGTGGACCGCATCACTCGTTTCGATCCGCTTACCGGCGATACCGTCGCGGAACTCGAGCGCACCGCCATCTACCCGGCCAGCCACTACGTGACGGAGCGCAGCACGCTCGAAGAGATGGCGCCTCCGATCCGCAGGGAGCTTGAGGACCAGCTCGAACACTTCCGCAGCCACAACCTCCTGCTCGAGGCCCAGCGACTCGAGCAGCGCACGAATTTCGACCTCGAGATGATGCTCGAGATCGGTACCTGCCCGGGGATCGAGAACTATTCGCTCTACACCAGCCGTCGCCGGCCGGGGGAACGGCCGGCCTGTCTGATCGACTACTTTCCGGCGGATCACCTTACCGTGGTCGACGAGTCCCACGTCAGCCTGCCCCAGATACACGGAATGTATCGCGGCGACCGTTCGCGCAAGCGCACCCTTGTTGAACACGGCTTTCGACTTCCCTCGGCTCTCGACAACCGCCCGCTTAAATTCGAGGAATGGGAGGCGCTCGTGCCTAAGGTAATCTACGTTTCGGCCACGCCCGGCGACTGGGAGCTGGCAAGGGCCGGGGGGGCGGTCGAGCAGATCATCCGTCCTACGGGACTCGTGGATCCGGAGGTCGAAGTGAGGCCGGTGCAGGGACAGGTGGACGACCTGCTTGCCGAGATCCGCGAGCGGGAACGAAGATCGGAGCGGGTCCTGGTCACCACCCTGACCAAGCGGATGGCGGAAGATCTTTCCGAGTATCTGCAATCGGTCGGAGTGAAGGTGCGCTACATGCACTCGGAGGTGAAGACCATCGAGCGCACCGGGATTCTGCGCAAATTGCGGCTGGGCCACATCGACGTGCTCGTCGGCATCAATCTGCTGCGGGAAGGGCTCGATCTTCCCGAGGTCTCGCTGGTTGCCATACTCGACGCCGACAAGGAAGGATTCCTGCGCGACGCCCGCTCGCTCATCCAGACCATCGGCAGAGCGGCCCGCAACGCCGATTCCAGGGCGATACTCTACGCGGATACCGTCACCGAATCGATGAAGCGGTGTATCACGGAAACCAATCGCCGGCGACGCATCCAGCGCGCCCACAATCTGGAACACGGCATCGTCCCGGTGACCGTACGCAAGTCGATGGAGGAGATCGAGTTTTCGACGCGCGTCGCGGATGCCGCAACCGCTCCTATGGCGTTAGCGGACTCGGAGGAGGGCTGGGACGGAGCCGACATCGGAGAGCTGATAGCGACCATGAAGCAGGAGATGGCCGACGCCGCCGGCGAACTCGATTTCGAGCGTGCGGCCAGGATTCGTGACCGCATCCTCGAGATCGAGGCCTCGGACGCGAGGAAAGCCAATGCGCAAGCGGTCCGATGAAGGTCTCGGTGATCGGGAGCGGATATGTGGGACTGGTGGTGGGCGCTTGCCTTTCGGATTCGGGCCACTCCGTCATCTGCGCCGACGTGGACGCCGCAAAGGTCAGACGACTGAACCAGGGCGAGATTCCCATCTGGGAGCCCGGGCTGGAGGCGATCGTGCGCACCAATCTCGCCGCCGGCAGATTGAGCTTCACCACCGACGTACCCGACGCGGTGCGCCGTTCCCGAGTGATATTCATAGCCGTGTCGACGCCCCCCGGAGGGGGGGGAGAGGCCGATCTGGGCAACGTCCTCGACGTGGCGCGGGTCATCGGCGCTTCGATGGACGGCGAGAGGATCGTTGTCACCAAGAGCACGGTTCCGGTGGGAACGTCCGAACTTGTGCGCACCGAGATCGAGGGCCGCTCCGAGTGGCCGGTGCACATCTGCTCGAATCCGGAGTTCCTCAAGGAGGGCACGGCCGTCAACGACTTCGTACGTCCCGACCGGGTCGTGATCGGAGCCGATTCCGAGGTCGCGGTCGAGGCTCTGCGCAGGCTTTACCAGCCCTTCATACGCACCGGCGCCCCCATTTTGGTCATGAGCGTCGCCTCGGCCGAGATCGCGAAGTACGCCGCCAACGCCATGCTCGCCACCCGCATCTCGTTCATGAACTCCGTCGCCACTCTCTGCGATGCGGTGGGTGCGGATGTCGCGGAGGTACGGGCGGCCGTGGGAACCGACAGGCGTATCGGCCCGTCCTTCCTTTTCCCGGGGGTCGGCTACGGCGGGTCGTGCTTCCCGAAGGACGTCGAGGCGCTCTCCCGCACCTTGGAGGAGAAGGGCATAGACGACTCCATCCTGCGCGGAGTCACCCAGGTGAACGAGCGCCAGAAGAGGCTTCCGCTCAGGCGGCTCCGCGCCCGCTACGGAGAATTGGAGGGCAGACGGATCGCCGTGTGGGGACTCTCCTTCAAGCCCGAGACCGACGACATGCGCGAGGCTCCCAGCCTGGTCACCCTCAGGGGGCTGGTCGAAGCGGGAGCCCGGACAAGCGCCCACGACCCCGTCGCGATGAACGAGGCCCGACGCATCTTCGGCGAGAGGCCCGAGCTTTCCTTCATGGAGGACCAGTATCAGGTTCTGGATGATGCCGAGGCCCTGCTGATCCACACGGAGTGGCTGCCGTATCGCAGCCCGGACTTCAGACGCATGAAGGAGCTCATGGCCAAGCCTTTCGTGATCGACGGTCGCAACCTTTACGACCCTGGGTCGATGGCGAAGAGGGGCTTCGACTACTCCTGCGTCGGCAGGCTGCGGGTCGCTCCCGAGGTCCGGCACTGATATGCGAGTTCTGGTAACCGGCGCCGCAGGCTTTCTGGGCTCGCATCTGGCTGAGCGATTTCTTGTTGACGGTCACTCCGTGATCGGGCTCGACTCGATCGTCACCGGAGCGGTCGAGAACGTGAGTCTTCTGGAAGGCTATCCCGGCTTCACGTTCGTCTCCGGAGACGTGCGCTCGGAGGTCGAGGTCGACGGCCAGCTCGACGGCGTCCTGCACTTCGCTTCGCGCGCTTCCCCTCGTGACTATCTCGACGCCCCGGTCGAGACGCTGGAGACGGGAAGCGTCGGCACCGGAAATGCGCTTGCGCTCGCCGACCGCAAGGGCGCCCGCTTCCTCCTGGCTTCCACCTCCGAGGTCTACGGAGATCCGACGGTCCATCCGCAGCCCGAAGGCTACTGGGGCTCTGTGAATCCGATCGGTGTGCGAGGCTGCTACGACGAGGCCAAGCGCTTCGCCGAGGCGCTCACCATGGCCTGGCGGCGCAGCGAGGGGCTCGACACCCGCATCGCCCGCATCTTCAACATGTACGGTCCCCGCCTGCGTCCTCACGACGGGCGCGTGGTATCGAACTTCATCTTCCAAGCGCTCTCGGGCCAGCCGCTCACCATTTTCGGCGACGGCTCCCAGACGCGTTCGCTCTGCTACGTGAGCGACGGCGTCGAGGGCATCTACCGGCTCTTCCGTTCCGATTACGCGGGACCGGTGAACATCGGAAACCCGGCGGAGATGACGGTGCGCGAGATCGCGACCGCCGTGGCCGAGCTGGTGGGCTCGACGGCCGGGGTCACCGCCCTGCCGCTCCCCGACGACGACCCCAAGGTGCGCTGCCCCGACATTTCGCTCGCCAGAAGGGTCCTCGGATGGGAGCCGAAGGTCGATCTCCGGAAGGGGCTGGGCAGAACCATCTCCCACTTCCGCGCGCAGATCGCCGCCGGCTACGAGGGCGGGGCTCGCACGGGAGCATCCACGGGAGGGCTCGCCGGGTGGGAACCGGAACGACGATGAAGTCCGGGACGGGAGTGCGCAGGGTGGACAAGCCCTGGGGTTACGAGCTGATCTGGGCCGAAACTTCCGACTACGTGGGCAAGCATCTGCACGTACGAGCCGGGCAGGCGCTCTCTCTGCAGTATCACGAGACGAAGGACGAAACCATTTTCGTACACTCGGGCGTCGTGACCGTGACCTTCGGCGAGTCGATGGAAGACCTCCGGACCAGAACCATGCGACCAGGTGAGGCCATCCGATTGCCTCCGGGGACGATCCACCGGATGGTCGCCGAGACCGACGTCGATCTCTTCGAAGCCTCCACACCCCAGCTCGACGACCTCGTGCGGCTTGACGACAGCTACGGACGCACGGGAACGAGCGAGCCGTGATGACGCTCGGCGGGCTGTCCCGGACGCTTCCCCCGTCGAGCGTCGCGCCGCGCCGTTCTCGGCGCTCGTGCGGGATCGTCCACGGCTTGCTGGCGGGCCTCCTGGCGTTCGCGGCTTGTGTCCCGCCGGACGCGGAGATCGACTCGACCGTGCGCGGGGATCTCGCGTTCGCAAAGGGCGATTTCGAGGAAGCTCTGGCCGAGTACCGTCTTGCCCTTACCCAGGCGGGCGGGTCCGACATCGACCTCATGCTCCGACTCGCCCACACCTACGCCGCCTCCGGGAGGGCGGACCAGGCGGCGCGCGAGTACGAGCGACTCGTCGAATTGCGGCCCTCCCTAAGCGATCAGGCCGTCGCGGATCTCATGCGAATCGCCACCGAAGCCATGGAGAGCGCCGACACCTACGCCATGGCGCGAGCGGTCGACGCCGCGTTGAAGATCCGTCCCGGGTTGGGGATCGGCCCGCCGCCTCTCGACCTGGCCCGCCACTACTATGCCAGCGGCGAGTACGGGATGGCGCTCCCGTTCTACCACATGGCGATCGCGGGCTCGACCGACTCGGTTCCCGAGATCGTCTTCGAGGTGGGCAGGGCGCACGAGGAGATCGGCGATTGCCGCAACGCTCTTGCCTACTTCGAGCAATTCAGAGAGATGGTGGGAAGCAGGGAACGCGACGAGGTCGACTGGTTCATCGGCAACTGCGCCTTCGCACGGGCGCAGGAGATAGCTGCGGAGGAAGGCTCCGACAGCGATCTGGAGGAGGCGCTCAGGTTGCTCGACAGGGTCACCGAGGTCGGGGAGCCGCGCAACCGGCTGGCGGAGGTGTGGTTCGAAAAGGGAAATCTGCTCTCGGAGCTCAGGCGGTGCGACGCGGCCATGGCGGCGTTCGCGATGGTGATGGAACTGGACCCCGGCGGCTCATTGGGTTCGCGAGCGCGGGCCGCATACGACCGGGTCCGCTTCGGTGGCGCCGGGATCGCCGATCTGATCGGCAGGTGCCACTGAGGCCCGAGTCCCGGAACAGGCCTCCCCGCAGTCCATGACGGCCCGTGGACCAAGCCTCCTACGGCAGCGCGACGCTGCATCCGCGCTGGGCGGCGCGTTCGGTGCTCGTGCAGGTTCGGTCACGGGCGGCCGAGCTGCCGGACACGCACCGATCCCGATGATTCGCGCCTGTCGAGCACGGGCTTTCGGGGGTGTGCGAGTTCGGACCTGGAGAACGGGAATGAGTGTATCACGAAGTCCCATGTCCATTTCCCGCAGACCTCCCGCCCTCCTTTCGGGCCTCGTCCTGATCGCGGCGTGTTCAAGCGCCCCGGATCCCTACATCGGACTCCCCGTGGAGGACCTCTTCGCCACCGCCGAGGCCGAGTACGCTGCCGGGGAGTTCGACAACGCGATCCGTGCGCTCGATCGTCTCGTCCTCACCTACGGCGACTGGGACCAACTGCCCCGGGCCAGACTGCTGCTCGCGGACGCCCACTTCGGAGCCCGCGAGTTCCTGACCGCGAGGGCCGAATACGTCCGCTTCCTCGACCGCCACTCCGGGCACCCCGACGCCGCCAAAGCCGCTCTCGGGGTCTGCCGTTCGTTGAGTTCGCTCTCGCCCGAGGTACCCAGGGACCAGAGCTACACGCAGGACGCGATCCTGACCTGCCGCAACTCGGTGCTCGACTACCCCGGCACGCCGGAGGCGGCCGAAGCGGCGCAGCTCGCCAACAACATGCGGCTGCGACTGGCCGAAAAGGAGTACGCCACCGCCGACTTCTACTTCCGACGCGGGCTCTGGGACTCGGCGATCCTCTACTACGAGTCGACGCTGCGACTCTTCTCCGACACGGACTTCGCCCCCCTTGCCCTCGCGGGCATCTACCGTTCCAATATTGAGATCGGGTACGAGGAGGAAGCGGAAGAGGCGCTGGCCCGCCTGCTGCGGGACTATCCGGAGTCCGAGTCCGCGAAGGAGCTCCGGGGGAACGGCGGACGCATTCGGTCGGACGTGCCCTGACAGTCCGTGGCCAAGCCTCCCAGGGCAGCGCGCCGCTGCATTCGCTCCGGACGCTGCGCTCGGTGTTGCTCCTCGGGCGAATAGCGGTGCTATCCGTCCCTCATCGCGCCTTGCCCGCGCGGCGCTTCGCCGCTCTCGGCGCTCGTGCGAGTTTCGTCGCGGGCTGCTGAGGCTTCCCGGCGGTCTAAGCGAAGTGAGCAGAGTCGGTGTCTTCGGCGGCACCTTCGATCCTCCGCACCTTGGTCACCTGGCCGCCGCCCGCGCCTGCGTCCGCTCATTGGAACTCGACAAGGTCATCTGGATCCCGAACGGGACGCCGCCGCACAAGTCGGTGGAGGTGGTGAGCCCGGCCGAGGTTCGGCTGGAGATGACCAGGGCAGCAGTTGCCGGCGAAGAGCGCTTCACCGTGAGCGATGTCGAGATGGTCCGAGCCGGACCTTCGTACACGGTCGACACTCTCCGGCAGTTGCGCGCAAGCATGTCCGTCGAAGAGATGTTCCTGATTCTGGGCTACGATCAGCTCGACGCCCTCCACACGTGGCGGGGAGCGGAGGAGATCGCGGTTCTCGCCGACATCGCCGCCGTGCCGAGGAACTCGCGCCTCACGCGGCTGAGATCGGCCACCGGCCCGGGTTCGCGGTTCGGCGAACTCCACGTGCGGTCCGTGCACGTACCGTTCCAACCCATCGATCTGTCTTCGCGATCGGTCCGGGCGGCACGTGCGGCCTCGGGGGATCTTGGCGGTGTGGTACCGGGCGTAGCCGGGATAATCGAGCGGCTGGGCCTCTATCGATCGTGCTTGCCTTCCGACCCGTTGGGTCAGGACGAGCTGGAGGCCTGGGGACGAGAACTCGGGTACCTTGTCGAGCCGCCTCACTTCATCGCTCTCCAGGGTCGGATCGGCGCCGGGAAGAGCGTGCTCGCCCGGGCGCTGGGCACAGGGCTGGGAGTGAGCGCCAAGATGCCGTCCCCGACCTTCAGTATCGTGCACCGCTACCCGACCGCGGAGGGCGCCGAGCTCGTCCACCTGGATCTCTACCGGGTCGAGTCGCCCGACGATCTGTGGGAGCTGGGATGGGAGGAGCTGGGGCGCGACCACGAGATCGTTCTTCTGGAGTGGCCCGAAGGAGCCGCCGGCCTGATGCCTGCGGACCACTGGAGCATCGAGCTCATCTCGGTCGGCGACGCGGAAGGAGCCCGGAGGGTGACGGTCGAGCGGACCGGAAGCCCGCCGGAGCTCGCCGGTCTCTAGAAGCCGTGGACAAAACCTCCTGCGGCGGTGCGACGCTGCCCGGCAGTCGAGCGATCCTCTTCGACATCTCAGGCCCGGTCGGGGCCGTCGGTGTCGCGCTCGACGGCAGGATGGCGGGCCGCGCGGAGCTGGAAGCGAGGAGCCATGGCTCGCGCCTCCTGCCGACGATGGCCCGCGTGCTCGCGGAGGCCGGAATCGAAATGCCGGAGGTCACCGACATAGTGGTGGGCGAAGGGCCGGGGTCCTTCACGGGGCTGCGGGTTGCCGCCGCGACCGCCAAGGGGTTGGCGCGAGCGCTGGATGCCCGACTCTGGCCCGTTTCAAGCCTGGCCGCGGCGGCGCTCGGCTGCACCGGCGCCCGGGCCGCCCGCTACGTCCTCTTCGACGCCAGGAAGGACCGGGTCTTCGGAGGATGCTTCTCGGAAATCGAGCGACGTTGGCTGATTCCGCCCCACGCCGGTACCGTGAGAGAAGCGCTACGGAGGCCCCCACCTCGGGAGGCCCGCTTCTGCGGCGACGGGGCCCTCAGGCACGCCGACCTTGTCGCCGAGGCCGGCTTCGAGGTGCTCCCGCCGCCGGCGGGAGTTCCCTCGGTCGACGGTCTTCTGCGCTTCCTCGAGCTCGACGGGGGCGGGACGACCGGGACCTCCCCCCACGCCCCGCTCGAGCCCGTGCCGCCGGCTTCCTGGGAGCCGCGCTATCTGCGCCCGTGGCGAGCGCAGCGCCCCAGGACACCGGACTCGTGAAGGTCCGTCGCGCGCTGCGGTTCGGAGCGGGCGGTTCCTCTCTTGTCGGAGTGTCCCGTTTCACCATCCCCAAATCGGGGAGCGTTCGCGACCTTGGGTGTTTCACCCGGACTGGAACATCCACACGAGCGAACATGAACCGCGAACAGCCGAGAGACAGACTTGCAGAGCTGGGACCGCGCGCCCTGGGCCTTTCCGAACTAATCGCCATCCTAATCGGCAGCGGCTCCGGCGGCTCATCGGCCATCGACATCGGCAGAAATCTGAGCAAGACCGTCTCGGGTTCCGCTCGCAGACTCGCCGCGCTCGACCTCGCCGACCTGAAGAGACTGCCCGGCCTCGGGGAAGCGAATTCGTCCAGAATCCTCGCCGCGACCGAGCTCGGCAGACGAGCGGTTTCGGAACCAGGCGCCGCCGCCGAGTACATCCGCAGCGGCGCCGACGTCTACCGACGCTTCGGCGTCCGCCTGGGGGACTCCCTGCAAGAGGAGTTCCACGCCCTGCTCCTCAACGCCCGCAACCGTGCTCTCAGCGACCACCTCATCACCCGAGGCACGCTCGACGCCTCGCTCGTCCATCCGCGCGAGGTCTTCAGGCCCGCGATCGTCGCGGGCGCCGCGGCCGTCATCCTCGTGCACAACCATCCCTCCGGCGATCCGCAGCCTTCCGACGAAGACAGGCTCGTGACCGAACGTCTGGTCGAGGCGGGTCGCCTGATCGGCATTCCCGTCATGGATCACATCGTCATCGGTTGCGCCGCCTGGCGGTCGGTGATGATCGAACCGGCCCACTTCGTCGCCGAGGGATCCGACGAGGGGTATCGAAGATGAAGGCCGGTTCCGGGGCGGAAGACACGACGAGGCCCGCCCCGGGTCGCGTGCTCGTCACCGGGGGCGCGGGATTCATAGGCAGCCATCTGGCGGACGCCTATCTGGCCGAAGGCTGGGAGGTCTGGGTCGCCGACGATCTCAGCTCCGGCCGCGCGGAAAACGTGCCCTCCGAGGCTCGACTGGTAGAGATCGACGTGGGCGATCGCGAAGCCGTAGCCGAGCTGATGAGGGAGGGGCGCTTCCGAGTCGTAAGCCACCACGCCGCGCAAGCGGACATCCGTGTCTCGGTTCTCGATCCCGCCTCCGACGCCCGGACCAACGTGCTCGGGGTCATCAACGTCGGCGAGCAGGCCGCCGCCACCGGGGTCGAGCGCCTTATCTTCGCGAGCTCGGGCGGCGCGATCTACGGAGAAGCGTCTCGGCCCGCTTTAGAGAACGACCCAAGGAATCCCAAGGCTCCGTACGGCATAGCCAAGCTGGCCGGTGAGCTCTACCTGGAACACTTCGCGCGCACCGCCGCTCTCGAGGTGATCTCGCTCCGCTACGCCAACGTCTACGGCGAGCGTCAGGACCCCCGCGGCGAGGCAGGTGTAATCGCAATCTTCTGCGGGTGCCTGGCCCAGGGACGGAGTCTGACGATCATCGGAGACGGCTGTCAAGAACGGGATTTCGTCCACGTTAGCGATGTCGTGGAGGCCAATCTCCTTCTCTCACGAGGCGCGCTGCCGCTTGAACGCGGAACGCCGCCACGGTTACGGAATCCTCGGTCTCATGCGCCCGAACCCACGTCGCGGGCCTATAACGTGGGCACTGGAGCTGCCACGAGCGTGAACGGGCTGGCCGACGCCATCGAACGGGTCGCCGGCAAACGGGTGACCCGCGTCTACGCGCCCGAACGCCCGGGCGAACTGCGCCGGAGCGTTCTCGACGCCGGGCGACTCAGGGAGTTGGGCTGGAGCCCCGGAACCAGGCTCGAAGACGGGCTCGCCAGGACCTGGGACTCGCTGAGATGACGACACCGCTCCTCCTCCAGACCCGCGCTCCGACCAACGTCATCGGGATGATCACGTCGGGCACTCTGCCGACGAGGATCGTTCTGGGCGTTCTGGCCGTCGCCTCGCTCTGCTCGCTCTACCTCATAATCAGCCGGTGGCGCAGGTTCGCCAAGGTGCGCCACCAGGCCGACGCCTTCATCGAGAGGATCGAAAAGGCAACGAATCTCGACGAGGCCTATCGGATGATACGCGCGATTCGGAGTTCTCCCTACGCGCGGGTGTTCAAACAGGGCATGGAGTTCCTCAAGGATCTTCACGTTGCCGACGGATTCGGGAACGGTCGCGGCGGCATCTCTCTCGTCCAACTGGAGGCGTTGCGGCTCATCCTGGAAAAGGCAGAAGGCGAAGAGCTTGACGAACTCGGTAACGGGCTGCACTGGCTCGCGATAGTGGGATCGGTCTCGCCGCTTCTCGGCCTCATGGGTACGGTGATCGGCATCACGAACGTCTTTCTCGGGATCGCGGGAGCCGGCGGCAGCAACATCATGGCGGTCGCACCCGGGGTCGGCGAGGCCCTGATAACCACCGTGGCTGGGCTGGCCGTGGCCATTCCCGCCGTCATCGCCTACAACTACTTCGCCGCGCAGCTGGCGCTCGTGCGGGCAGAGCTCGAAGGGTTCTCGAGCGAGTTCGTGGGAACGCTGGCCCGCGAAGAGAACGTCTGAGGGGGACTGCCAGGTGCCGAGGCGGGTTCGCGAACAACCGATCTCGGTCAGGGCCGAGATCAACGTCACCAGTCTGGTCGACGTCGCCTTCACGCTGCTCATCATCTTCATCATAACCGCGCCGATCCTTCAGGGCGGAATCGAGGTCTCGGTGCCGCGCGCGGAGGTGCGGCCGCTCACGGCGGGCGAGGACCCCCTCTATATCACGATAGCCGCCGACGGCACGGTCTATCTGGAGGAAACGGCGGTCGATCTCGACGAGCTCGGCTCCGGCCTCGCGCAGATAGTCGAGGTCTCGGGCGTGGAGCGCGTCTACATCCGCGGCGATTCGCTCGCGGACTTCGGCCCCGTGGTGCGCGTCATGGCGGCGGTGGCCAACAGCGGCATCTCCTGGTCGGTGGTCGCCGAACCTCATAGCGAAAACTGAAGCATGAGCGAGGCGAAGAGGATCGACCGCTTCAGCCTGGCCTTCTCGGCCGGTGTTCATCTCGTCGTCCTGGTCGCGGCCTGGCTCTCCGCCAAGACGACCCGTCCGCAGGTCGAGTTCGTGATTCCCGATGTCGAACTGGTCTCGCCCGCGCCTATGGAGCTGGCCGAGGTCGAACAGGATGCCGCGGAAGAGATCGTCACGGAGACCCCTGCCGCCGAGCCGGCGGAAGCCCTGGAACCCGAACCGGAGCCGGTGGTGGAACCTGAGCCGGAGCCGGTGGTGGAACCTGAACCGGAACCGATGGTGGAGGACGAGCCCGAACCGGACGAGCCCGATCCCGTGGATGAAGCCGAAGCGCCGGAACCGGAGGTGCCGGAACGCGAACCGGAGCTGACGGCGGACGTGTCGGAGCCCGTCGAGGTGGCCGACGAGACGACGGAAGCGACCACCACGGAAGAAGCTGATGCCGAAGAAACCGGCGAGGACATCAACGCGCGTCTGGAAGGAGTGCGTCGCGAATATCCCGAGTACTACGAGAACATCATCCGGCAGATCAACCGCTGCTTCCGTCGTCCGGCGGAGGGGCGGTGGGAGACCACGGTGGCGTTCGCGATTCTCAAGGACGGATCGGTCACCGACGCCAGGTTCCTCGCGAGATCCGGGAACACCGACTTCGACTTCCAGGCGCTGCGCGCCGTGGTCGATTGCGCCGGTAAGGGCAGGTTCGGCCCCCTCCCGGAAGGACTTCCCTACGAGCGGCTGCCGGTGGCCTTCGACTTCCGGCCCTCGGGGGATGCCCGGACCCAGGGCCCGACCGCCGATCCCATCCTGTCCGTGTTTCCATAGCGGACCGCGCCCCGACTACAGGAGTGAACCGATGACAGCCGCCTCCCGAAATGTCGCCCTTGCCGCCGCAGCCGCCTGGTGCGCTCTCGCTCCGTCCCCCGCGAGCGCTCAGGATCAGCAGATTCCCGGCGTCCGCCTAGGACTGGTGTACGAGAACGAGCCTAGGCCGGCTCTCGGCATCCAGCCCTTCACGGGCACGTTCGGCGGAGTTGCGGTCGCGTGGGAGATCGAGGAGATAATCGCCAACGATCTGGTGAACTCCGACCGTTTCGAGGTGCTGGATTCACTTCCGGCGGCATTGGTGGGAGGCACCGTCGACTTCGCGCTCTGGGACCGGATCGGCGCATCCTGGCTGGTGACCGGCACCGTGGAGGGGGCGGGCGACGGATTCGTCCTCGCGGTGGCCCTTCACGACGTCCTCTACGGCGTGACCGAGCAGACCGGGCGGTTCCGTGTGCCGGACACCGAGTCGGACGGCTTTCGCATGGCGGTCCATCGGGCCGCCGACGAGATCGTGCGTTGGGCGACTGGCTCGCCTGGGATGGCCGCCAGCTGCATCGCGTTCACCATGACCGACAATCGGTACCACAAGGACATCTACGTGATCGATTCCGACGGACACGGACTCACGCAGCTCACCGCTCATCGGAGCATCGTCCTTTCTCCGACGTGGTCGCCGGATTTGAGCCGATTGGCGTACACCTCCTACCGGACCGGCCTGCCCCGCCTCTACCTCATGGATCTCGAGAGCCGGGCCGAACGCATGCTCGAACCCGTAGTGGGAGAGGGCGACTACATCACTCCCTCCTTCCATCCCAACGGGCGCGAGCTCGTGTTCGCAGTGACCGGGAGCGCGCGCAGCGGCATCTTCGGGTACGATATCGAGCGCGACTGCTGCCTGGCCGGCCTCACCGGCGGAGCGCATTACGACCTCTCCCCCACCTTTTCCTCCGACGGGTCGCAACTGGCGTTCAACACCAATCGCTTCGGCGATGCCGTTCCTCAGATCATGGTGATGCCCGGCGGAGGCGGTGGCGCCCAGACGCTGTCGCCCTACGAGTACGGCAATGCCGGCCACTACGCGGCACCCGACTGGTCGCCGCTCGACGACCTCGTCACCTTCCATGGTCGGGTACGGACCGGCAGATACCAGATTCTCGTGGCGGATCTCGCCAACGGGGGACGCAGGCTCCGGCAGCTCACCTCCGAGGGCAACAACGAGGACCCGAGCTGGGCACCCGACGGGAGGCACATAGTCTTTGTCGGAGAGAGGTCCTGGGGTTACGGCCTTTTCGTCGTGGACGTCGCGTCAGGGCGTCTGCGTCTGCTGGTCGGCGGCAGGCAGGTGGGGCTGCCGGCGTGGTCCGGCTCCCTTCCACCCGGTAAGGTGACGTGTCGTTAGGAACCTGGCCGCGGGGGACCGCGCGACAACCCGTGGAGGCGGACGATTCGACTTGACACTCATGCCCTCCGTCTGCACATTGACACCTGTGGGCCGTAGGCAGTTTCCCCAGCAAAGGCTCCCCAAGACCGGCCTACCGACCGTCCCCAGCCCGATGCGCCCGCGCGGCGCGGGATCGGGTCCGAATCCACCATGCATTCGAGTGAACCAGATGACCTTCCGCTCCCTCACCCTGGCCGCCTTCGCCGTAACCGTCGTCCTGGCCGCCTGTGGTGGAAACCAAGTCGAGACCGTTCCCGCACCCGTAGGCCCCGACCCTGATTCGGCCGCCCGAGCCGAGGCGCTCGCCCGAGCCCGCGCGGATTCCATCGCCCGGGCGCAGGCCGAAGCCGATGCACGCCGCGCCGATGAAGCGGCGCGCGACAGGGCGATCGAGTCGGCGCTCTCCACCCTCGAGATGCAGGTTTACTTCGACTACGACGCTTCGGAGATACGTGCCGACCAACGAGCCCTCATGCGTGAGAAGGCCGAGATCCTCGATGCGAGCCCTCAGGTTCAGATTCGTCTGGAGGGCCACGCCGACGAGCGTGGCTCCACCGAGTACAACATCGCGCTGGGCAATCGTCGCGCAGTGGCGATCAGGGACTTCCTGACCGGATTCGGGCTGGCCGAGGCGCGCTTCTCTCTCGTTTCGTTCGGCGAGGAACAGCCGGCAGACCGAGGATCCGGCGAGGCGGCCTGGGCCCGTAACCGGCGGGTCGAGTTCCGTATAACCGCGGGTGCGAACTCCATCAATCCGCCGAATCGGCAATAGGACTTAGACGCATCTCCACGCCACGGCCGGCGTGGAGAGCACCGCCGGGGCGACCCGCAGCGCCGGGACGGTGTACGAAGCGACAGCGGCCGGCCAACACGGTGGACCGGTCGCCGGGTGCAGGTGAGCACGAGGAGAGCAAGGTGGCGGAGTCAACGGTGAAACGGGCGGCGATTGGCAGGCTGGCGGCAGGCATGCTCGTCTTGGCCGCAGGAGCATGCGCAAGTAGCGGCGACCTGGAGGAAATGCATCTAGACATGCGCAGGATCGCGGTCCGCCAGGATTCCGTCCTCGCCGAGCAGAATCGACTCATCCGGGAGATCCTGCGCGAAACCGGCAGCACGCAGGGAAGGCTGAACGACCAGTCGAATGAGATCTTCGACCTGCGCGGCGGGCTCTTTGGCGAACTGCGCGAGATCAGAGACGCCTTCGTCCGGCTCGAGAGCGTGGTCGGCGAGAACCAGAGAGGCATCGCCGCCTTGCGAGCCACGTTCGACGACGCTCTCGCGCAACTCGCCGTTCGAGGAGCCCGGGAGGCGGAGACCACGGTAGCGGACGGCGCGACGCTCCAGCGCGAAGAGGGCAGCCCGGATCCGTCCGAGCTCTTCGAGACCGGCTTGAGCTTCATGCAGGACGGCTCGCTCGGTACGGCCCGCATGGCCCTGGAGGAGTTACTGACGACCTTTCCCAATCACGATCTCGCCCCCGAAGCCGCGTTCCATCTCGCGCAGATTTCCCATCTGGAAGGCGACCCGGACACGGCTCTCGCCGGCTTCCGCGAACTTCGCTCCCGCTTTCCCACCGCCGCGCGCGCCCCCCACGCCCTCTACCAGATGGCCCTGATCCAGCTCGAGACCGGCAACCGCGTCGAAGGGATCGCCAACTTGGAGCTGATCGTGAACACCTATGCGGGGACCGACATAGCCGAAGTCGCCGCCGACAAGCTCGCCGAAGTCGGCGGCGGATAGTCGCCGGAGGCGGGATGCGCTGTCCAAGCTGCAATGGCACCGGCCGCAACCGTGTGGTCGACAGCCGGGAGAGCCGGGAGGGCAGGGCCGTGAGGCGTCGTCGGGAGTGCGCCGACTGCGAAACTCGCTTCACCACCTACGAGTACGTCGCCGAACGCACGCCTCAGGTCTCCAAGAGGTCGGGATCCGCCGAGGACTTCAGCCGCGACAAGCTAATCAAGGGCATGCGGGCCGCGTGCGCCAAACGACCGGTCTCGCCCGTCCAGCTCGAGAGCATCGCCGACGCCGTGGAGGACCGGGTTTCCGGCACCATGGGAAACGAGATTTCGAGCGGCGAGATCGGCGAGCTCGTCATGGACCGGCTGCGGGCTCTCGATCACGTGGCCTACGTGCGCTTCGCCTCCGTTTACAGGAACTTTCAGGACGCCGAAGAGTTTGAAAGGATCGCAGAGGAGATGATCCGGGTTCGTCGGCGCGAGGCCATGACCCGCAACCAATCGGAATTAACGCTGACCCCGCTCGGGTCCGTGGATCCATCCCCGGACGAAGGCTGATTTTGGCCAATGGGAGTGCGCGGGGCCGTCACCTGAGGAGTCATTCTTGAGTCGGCGTTCGAATCCCCGCGGCGAGATGCCCTTCCTCGACCACCTGGAAGAACTGCGCTGGGTGGTTCTCTGGTCGCTTCTCGCGATCATGGTGGGCATGGGCATCGGTTTCGCCGTCGTCTATCTCTTCGATGTCCTGGAACTGCTCATCGCGCCTGTGCGCGAGGTCGCGAACGATCCCGACCTCATGCTCCAGTACCTCTCGCCCGCCGACCCGTTCTTCGTAACCCTGAAGCTCGCGCTCTATCTGGGGCTGGTGCTGGCGTCGCCCATCGTCGTCTCGCAGGTATGGAGGTTCCTCTCGCCGGCGCTGGAGACCCGCGAACGCCGGGCGATCGTGCCCGCCCTTTACTTCACCGTCTTGCTTTTCCTGGCCGGGATGAGCCTCGCCTATTTCGTCGCGCTCCCGGTCACGCTCGAGTTCTTCAACTCGTTTCAGGAAGGCTCACTCACGGCCGACCTCGAGATCAACCGCACTCTGGGCTTCATCGTCAAGATCCTTATCGCCTTCGGGGTAGTCTTCGAGCTGCCCATCGTCGTACTCGTCCTCTCAATGATCGGGATCGTGACCCCGCAGTGGCTTCGTGCCAAGCGCCGTCATGCCATCGTCGCCATCGCGGCGGGGGCCAGCGTCATCACTCCCGGCGACGTCATCTCCCTGACGATCCTGATGATGGTGCCGCTGGTCCTCCTCTACGAGGTGGGCATTTGGCTCTCGGTCCTGGTCTATCGCAGGAAGAAGCAGGCCGCCGAGGAACTCGACGCAGACCTCGATCCTCCCCCCGACTCGGTAGCGGCAGGATAATCCGAATGGCGCTCCCGCTCAAACTGCGGCGCTCCCGCGCACTCCCGCTCCTTGCCGTCCTCTCTCTCTCGGCCGCAGTCCCGGAGATCGTCGCCGGGCAGACGGCCGGCGCCGAGGAGCCGGACTCGCTGCGGCTGAGGCTCCTCGAACGACTCGAACGACTCGCGAGGCCCACTGGGGCCGACAGCGCTCTCTTCGTGGCGGACTCGATACGGGAAGAGGAGCTGCGAACAGGAAACGCAAACCTCGATCGGTCGGATTCGGTCGCCGCCGTTCTCCTCGCGCTTCCCGGATTCTCTGTCACGACTTACGAGGCCGAACTTGCCAGTTTCGATGCCATCTCGCGCCGCTTTCTGCTGGAGAGAGGCGAGGGTTCGAGCGGCGTGCGGCTGACCCGAGGCGACATCAACGTCCAGGCCGACACCACCATCGAGTACGACGAGGGCCAGAGCCTGGTGAGCGCGCGCGGCAACCCGTCGCTGACCAATTCGCAGGGAGAACCTCTGGAGGCGGACGCCTTGGTCTACCACGTGGGCGACGCCTACGGGTCGGCTCGGGGCGCCAGCACCGAATACCGAGAAGGCGGCACGACCTGGGCCGTCCAGGGCGACATGCCCTTCGCCACGGCGGACTCGCTCTTCCTCACTGCGGGCCACTTCACCTCGTGCGAGCTCGACAAACCTCACTATCACTTCGCCATGGGCGACATGAAGATAGTGAACGAGTCCGTGCTGGTCGGGCGAGACGTGCGCCTCTACTTCGAGGACGTGCCGGTGATGCGGCTCCCGTTCATCGTCCAGAGCTTGGCCGAGGGTCGGCAGTCGGGCATTCTCACGCCCCGCTTCAGCGTCAACGACGTGATCCGCGGTTCGAGCGGATACAAGCGTCGCATAAGCAACCTGGGCTTCTACTGGGCCATCAACGATTATCTGGACGCCACCACGGCGGTGGACTGGTTCAGCGACAACTTCGTTTCTCTGAGCGGGTCCGCGCAGTACAACCTGGCGAAAAAGTTCCTGAGCGGCAGTCTGACCGCGCGTCGCTACTGGGGGGTCGACGGCAGCACCAAGCTCGCCTTCGACACCCGACACGACTGGGAGGTCGACGAGCGGACGCAGATCCGCATGGCGGGAAGCTTCGCCTCCGACACCGACTTCGTGCGTCAGAACTCCTTCGATCCGACCGAGGTGACCCAGTCGATCGACTCGCAGGGGGGTGTGAGCCGGCGCTTCGACTGGGGTTCGCTCGCCCTAAGCGCGAATCGTCGCCAATACCTCTCGGACGACCGCACCGAATGGACTCTGCCCACAGCCAACCTTTCGCTCTCCACCATTACGCTCTTTCCTGCTCCCGCCAACCGGGCCGGTCTCTTCAACAACATGACCTGGTCGGGCTCGGCCTCCTTCTCGCGCGCGACCACGAGCCGTCCGCAGCCGGAGATATTCGACATCCGCAGCGCTTCCAACGACCGACTCAACGCCGGAATCAGGCACTCGCTCTCGCTTGGGAATCTCTCCATCCGCCAGAACGTGGACCTCAACGAGGAGCTCACGCTCGACGTTCCCGAGGCCTACCTTCTCCTGGGCGACTCAGCCGACACGAACGAGCTGGTGGTCGGAGTCCCGGCCCGCTCGATCGCCGACGCGACGCTGAGTTGGACGACCGGGATCGACTTCCAGCAACAGCTCGTCGGCTCGACGACGATAACTCCCTCGGTTAGGTTCTCCGGCAACCTGCAACGTTCAGATACCTCGACTCTGGCGCAATCCTTCGTGGCCGCGCCGGTGCGCACTTCGTTCGGCGCCAACCTCAAGACCGACATCTACGGTTTCGGACCGGGCTTCGGCGAATTCGAGATGATCCGCCACAAGTTCTCGCCGTCGTTCGAGTACGAATGGAGTCCGGGAGCTCAACCCTCCCAACTTCAGCGAGACGTGTTCGGAGCCCGCGCGCTCCAGCCGAAGAACGTCATCTCGCTCACCGTCAACCAGACCTGGGAGGCCAAGCCGCGCGAGGTCGAATCGGATGTCGATGTCGGCCTGGCCGAGGAGGATACGACCGGCGCGACCGCCGAGGTGGAAGGTGTGCCGGGGCCGGACGACCCTGCGGCCGGCGACACCGCCGTTTCCGAGGAGCGGATGGAACCGCCCGTGCAGGAGGCGGAACCGGTATCGGATGCTCTGACCGCAGGGGCCGATAGCGACGGCCCTCGACGCATTCAGCGCACGACCCCGGTCAACCTGCTTTCGCTCCGCACCAGCGTGGTTCGCTACGATTTCGTGGTGGCGGACTCGCAAGGCGCCTTTCTCGACGGCTTCGAAACCACCCGCCTGAACAATCAGATCTCCTCGGACTTCCTGCGCGGGCTCACGGTGTCGGTCGAACACGATCTCTTCGAGGACCTGCCCACCGGGCGCCGTTTCGCGCCTCATCTCTCACAGATGAACTTCGGCTTCGGCATGGGCTCCGGGTCGTCCCTGTTCCGGTGGCTGACCCGAGCGCTGGGAGGCGGCGACGGCACGAGTGCGGACGACGAACCCGCCACCCTCTCCCCGTTCGACGACGCGACGACGAACGACGAGTCTTCGATCATCCCACAGACCGCTCCCAGGGGCTTCGCCACCGAGAACCGGGCAGGTGGACAGAACATCGGCGGTGCTGGCGGCGGCCGAGCCGCAGGTGGCGGATGGCGCGTGCAGCTGTCGTATTCTCTTCAGCGTCCCCGCGCCGGGGGGGAGGACGGTGGCGGTTTCGGTAGGAACACGGGCCAGATGGTGTCGAGCGACTTCACCATGAAGCCCACCGACATGTGGGACCTGAGCTGGCGGACCTCGTACGACGTTTCGCGGAACGCCTTCAACGACCACATCATACGTCTCACGCGCGACCTGCACCGCTGGCAGGCGCACTTCGACTTCCTCAAGACCGCAACGGGCAATTGGAGCTTCCGCTTCGAGGTCGCCCTGCTCGACAACCGGGATCTCAAGTTCGATTACGAGCAGCGGAACCCCGAAGCCGGAAGCGGGCGAACCCGCAGTTTCCGGTAGGGAGAACCCGGCGCGTCCGAAATAAAGGACACGCGACGGTCGCCGACAGTTGTTCTTTCGCCGGGTGGCAGACCATCTCCGGTCCGAGAGTGGCCTCCGGGGTGGCACGAGGTTTGCGGAACCGGGCGAACATCGACCCATACTCCGGGAAGCTCCCGGCCATCCCTGCGGAGAGCGAGGAACCACATGAAGAAACTGTCCATCACCCTGCTCCTGACCGGCATGTTGACGATCGTCACCGCGTGCGAGGATCTCCTCTGCTGCCTGGGGGGTCCCCAGCCGCCGGCGAATCTCGGTGCGAGCTACTACGCCAGGGCCGTCACCGTGGAGTGGGATTTGCCTGACCATTGGAACGGCGAGTCGTTCCTCGTCTATTCCCGGGGTCCGCGCGACGGCGACTTCATTCTGATCGCGGAGGTGTCGAACTGCAAGAGCTCGTACTGCCAGTACCTGGACATCAACATCGACGCCAACTCCACCTACGAATACTACGTCTCGACCTTCGATGTCGAGACCGGTGAGGAGGCCCCGAGCGAGGTCGTCCTGACGAACGTGCCGGATTTCGGAGCTCCACCCGCACCCACGTTCATCGAGGCGATACCGCTCGACGATGCGAACTACCTTCGATGGGACGAGTACTCACGCACTGCGGAGGACTGGCATTTCTACCGAGTCTACGTGGAATCGGACGGGGAGCTGATCCTCGTGGGCGAGACCGACTCCGAGAGCTTCCTCGACAGCCGTGCCGAGAACGGCGGAACGGTGCGCTACTCGGTGGCGGCCGTCGATCACCACGGCCACGAGGGGGTGCTGAGCGACTGGGCGGAAGCCACTCCCCGCCCGGACTTCCACGGCGAGATCATCTACGACTACCACGAGAGGCGGGAGCTCTCGGGATTCCGTTTCCAGGAGACGGAGGAAAACGATCCGATCGTGGACGGAGATTCCCGGTTGCGACACTTCCGGCTCGAGGTCGGATCAGAGGCCTGGTTCATGGTCCCGGGGCCGGGCACCGCCATTTTCCCCACCCCGTTCCGCACCACGGCGCTCCGCTGCGGTCCGGGCTCGGACGCCAACTGCGTCGATGTGCGCAGGGCTCCGACCTCGGGCTACGTGTCCGACGCGATGCCGTTGGAGACGCAGACGAGCTACGTTCTGAGGGTGACGGGAGACGACGGAGAGCGCCACTACGGCGTGATCCGCCCCGACATGCTGGGGTTCACCGAGTCGAACGAACCCGTGGTGATCTTCAACTGGGCGTTCCAGACCCAGCCGAACAACGTCGGGCTTATGGTAGCGAGGTGAGTCGCGTGCTCGGGGCCGTCCCCAACTTCTCCGAAGGGCGGGATCCCGCCTTGGTGGCGGCCTTGGTCGACGCGCTGAGCCGGCCCGGGACCGAGCTTCTCGATCACTCGTCGGACCCGGATCACCACCGCAGCGTCGCCACAGTGGTCGGAGATCCGGCCGCTGTGGAGGACGCCTGCCTCTTCGCAGCCGAACTCGCGCGCGACTCCATCGATCTGCGCGGGCACTCCGGTGCGCATCCGAGGGTCGGTTCGCTCGACGTGCTTCCGTTTCTACCCCTTCGTGAAATGGAGATGGCGGATGCGGTCGAATCGGCGCACAGGGTGGGCCGACGCATAGCCGGGCTCGGCGTGCCGGTCTACTACTACGCCCAGGCTTCCGATCCGCCCGGGCGGGGTCTCGCCGAGATCCGGCGCGGTGGCTTCGAGGCCCTCGCAGGGGGGTTCTCCTCAGGCCGTGAGCCGGACCTTCAGTCTCCGGCGGGCGGGCCTCGAAGGGCTCCGCATCCCAGTGCCGGCGTCACCTGCGTCGCTGCCCGCGCACCGCTCCTCGCGTGGAACGTCTACCTGGAGGGACTCGATCTGGCGGCGGCGCGGGAGATAGCTTCTCTCATACGGGAGACGGGCGGCGGATTCGCCGGTCTGCGCGCCCTCGGCATCGCTCTTCCGTCCACCGGGCGGATCCAGGTCTCCATGAATCTGGAAGATGCCGAGAGTCGATCCGCGGCACCGATCTACGACGAGATCGAGAAGTTGGCGACCCGGCGCGGAGGAAGGCCGGTGGAGGTCGAGGTCATCGGTATGGCGACCCGGGGCCTTGCACATCTCGCCGATTCTGGCAGATTATACGCTCCCGGTCTAGGTCCAGAACGAGTGCTGGCCGACCGGCTCTTCGAACAGGGAACAGGAGGGTCCGGACCGAATGAACAAAGCCACTTCCCATCGGGCGTGGAGAGGAGTCCTGACCTTGGTGCTAGGCTTTCTTCTGGGCGGGCTGCTGACCTTGCTCTGCGAAAGGCTGCTCGCTGACAGCGCGGCCCGCGACGCCCTCACCACCTCGGTGGAGATAACCTTCGGTCCGCTCTCCGTCGACCTGCTGGTGCTTGCTTTCACCCTGTCGTTCACTATATTTGCAAACGCGCTGACCGTGATCGGAGTGATCGTGGTCGCGCTCGTGGTCCGTTCGTGGCTTTGATCTGACCGACCTTACACCGAAAGGAGCGTAGACATGATCGGCACCCCCGGAATCGGCGAACTCGTAGTAGTATTTCTCATCGCCCTCCTACTCTTCGGTGCCAAGCGCCTTCCTGAGATCGGGTCCTCCCTGGGGAAGGGAATCAGGGAGTTCAAAGGCTCGGTGCGGGAGGTCCAGCGCGAACTGACGATTCCCAAGGAGCGCAAGAGCATCCATCGAACGGCGTCCGATCCGGCCCAGCTCGCTTCGGGTGCCGGTGAGGATGGAAGCGACTCCGGGACACGCAGCCTGACCACTTCGGACGGGAAGTAGAGGCCTTACTCGAAGATGGGCGGCATGGCCGGCTGCTGCTCGGACTGCTCCTCGAGGGCCTGAATCACTTGGGCTCGCCGGTCGACGACATCCGCAGAGGCTCGCAGGGCGTTTAGCCAGTCGCTCCAGGCGGTCTGCTGCGCCACTGTGTTCTCGATGGAGCGCTGAATCGGCAGTTGATTGAGCCAGGCGGCCGAATCCGCCGGCACGAAGCTCATCTGCTCGATCAGGTAGACGCTGGCCGGCGTGCTCACGACTTCGCTCAGTTCGCCCGGACGCAGTCCGAAGGCGGTGCCGGTCGCTTCGTTCCATCTCCCCAGCCCCGGAACGTTGTCGTCGCGGGTGAAGGGTCCCGCCTCGGCCAGTTCGATGCCTGCCTCTTCGGCGACCGATTCCAGCGCCTCGCCTTGGACGATTCGATCCAGGAGTCCGGCGGCCTCGTCTCTGGCCAGCTCCATCTGCAGCTCGAAGAGCAGGGTCGCCGAGATGGCCGCTCGGGCTTGCTCCAAGGTCAGGAAGCGTTCCGCCCGCCGCTCGACGAGCTCGAGGGCGTAAAACGCGAGATCGGTCTCGAATACCGGCGAGACGTCTCCGGGTTCGGCCTCTTCGAACGCCCAGTCGGACCCCTCCCACGCCTGGCCCACACCGGTTATGAAGCGGAAATTCTCTCGCATCGTGACTTCGGAGGCCGTGAGCCCGGTCTGAAGGGCGGCGTCGCCAAGCGAGACCTCTTCTGCAAGATCCTCCAGCGAGTCGGCCAGCTCGAGCAAGGCGAATTCGCGGTCTTCCGAAAGCTCGAAGGCAAGAAGGATGTGTCGCGCCGATACGCTGTCGGTTCCCCAGCGGTCGGTCACCTCGATCAGGTGCAGGCCGAAGTCGGAGCGTACCGGCCCCACCGTCTGCCCGACGGGTGCGGCGAAGACGGCGCTGTCGAAAGGCGCCACCATGGTACCCTGAGGGAAAGTGCCTAGATCTCCACCTGCGGCCGCGCTTCCCTCGTCCACCGACCGAGCGCCGGCGATCTCCGCGAAGTCGCCGCCCCCGAGGATCTCCCCGCGCAGGCTGTCGGCCAAGGTTTCTACGGCGGCCGAATCCGCCGCGGTCAGCGACTTGTCGATAACGACCGCGCGCAGTTCGACCTCGGCAGGAATCATGAAGTCGTCCCGTTTCTCCGCATAGTAGGCTCGGATGGCCTCCTCGGTGGGCTGCGCCTCCGCCTCGCGGTACCGGCTTCGCGGATCGAGCGCCAGGTAGCGAACGGTCACCTGCTCGTTGGCGTCCCGGTAGCTCCTCCACAGCTCGGCGTCGGGGATGAACTTGCCGACTTGGAGCTGACGATAGAGCGTTTCTCTCGGAAGGATGCTCCGGTAGAGCTCCTCGACCTGGAGCAGCTCCTGGGGCGGCGCCACGCGGAGCCAGTTCCGGTAGAGAGAGATATCGAAATTCCCGTCGGCGTCCTGGAACGCGGGCGCCGCCGCCAACTGCGGGGGCGGCGCGATCGGAGCCAGCCGGGCGATCTCTTCGTCGGTTACCGTGATACCGCGCCGCTCCAGCTCCTGTTCGATCAGTATCGTGATGACGATCTCTTCCCAGGCCTGATCCTCGAGCTCGCGATTCTGCTGCGAGTGGATGGGCTCTTCCTGCACCGCCTGCGCCTGCTGGTAGAGCGACTGGTAGGTAAGGATGTACTCGTCGTAGCTGACTTTGCGACCGTTGACCGACCCGACGTCGCCGAGTCCGCCGGCGGACTGGCCGGTGATGTCGGCTCCCCATTCGAACACCATCAGCGCGACGAACGCTATGGCGGCCACGATCATGATCGGTTTGGTGGCGTCACGCATCTGACGCATCATAGGCCTGACTCCGTAAACCGCTCGGGGGCGGAAGCGCCGCGCTGCGGGCGGCTGGCTGCGATGAGGGTGTTCGACCCCGAAATCGGAACTCGCGGACGAGCGGCGGGGGTACGTGCACAGCCTACAAGAATAACCGCAGAGCACCTCCTCGTCCACCTGCCTCAACCCGAGATCCGTCCGCCCTCCCCGGTTTCCGGCATGCGTCTCGCCCGACTCCTGCCTGGCACGAGGTCCCCGATGTCGTGGGACATCCTCTTCACCTTAGCAGATCTTCGTGGAGGCGCCGCAACCATTCCGAGCGCACGCCGCCGAGTGCTTCCCCGCCCGTTGACCGCAGGCCCGTCAATTTCTAGTTTAGGGAGAGGCCGCTCTCCTCCGCGGCTCGAATTCCGCAAGAGATCGCATGAGCAAATCGGACACGATCGACGACACTCGGAGACTGAGCGCGCGCCTCGAGGCCCTAATGCAGGTCAGCGGCTCGGCCTTCGTTTCGATCGCCGAACTCCAGAGACGCCTGGGGCGGCTGGAGGAGGCTCGGGCGACGCTGGACGAGGGATTGGCTCGAGACCCGGACCGGTGTTCGGGCCACGTGGTCAGGATTCGCGTCCTGAAGGACCTGGGGGAGAGGGAAGGTGCGTTGGCGGCGGCGGCGGCGGCCCGGGAGCTCGATCCGGACAACAGTGAGGTCGGGCGTCTGCTCGCCGAACAGAGCGTCCCGTCCGTCGGGGCGGAGGAAGCGGAAGGACCGGACCCGTCACGCGCAACCCGGTCGGCCGAGGGCGACGCGACCGACCGCGACGAGGACTCCCCGTTCTCGATCGAAACCCTCACCCTCGCGGCGCTCTACCTGCGCCAGGGGTACCGCCAAAAGGCCGAGGAGACCTATCGCAGGATCCTGGCTCGGAACCCCTTGGGCGAGATCGCACAGGAGTGCGTGGCGGCGCTCGAACATCTGGCCGGCGAAGATGCGTCCACCTCCGCGCAGCCCGTCGCCGGTCCGGCCGCTACGGAGCCCGCGCGCGCCGAGGGTTCCGCTGTGGACCGTTCGAGCGAACCGTCCGCCGCGTCCAAGCCGGGCGGTCCTGCCGATGCGCGCACGATACTCGTCGTCAACGGTCCCAACCTGGCCGCGCTCGGAAAGCGGGAACCTGAGACCTACGGGAGCCTCAGCCTGGACTCCGTGAACGGCGAGATCGCGGAGCTCGGTCGCGAGCTCGGGTTGAATGTGAAGTTCTTCCAGTCGAACTCGGAAGGGGAGCTGGTCGACGAGATCGAGGAATCCCGGGAGGACGTCGACGGCATCATCATCAACCCCGGTGGGCTGACGCACACGTCGGTGGTGCTGCGCGACGCCTTGGTCGGCTCCGGTCTCCCCTTCGTCGAGGTGCATATCTCGAATACCGCAGGGCGCGAGCCTTTCCGCCGCAAGTCGCTGGTTTCGGCCAAGGCTGTCGGCGTCGTATATGGATTCGGCGTGAGGGGCTATCTTTTAGCTCTGCGCGGACTCGACGGAGTGCTGCGCGCCGACGATCCTCCGACGCACCGAACCCGCTAACAGATGGCCACCACGGCAGACTTCCGCAACGGCATGGTGCTCGAGATCGACGGCGACCTCTGGTCCATCACCTACTTCCAGCACGTCAAGCCCGGCAAGGGCGGCGCCTTCGTGCGTACGCGGCTCAAGAACGTTCTTACCGGCGCGGTCGTCGACCGGACATACCGCGCGGGCGAAAAAGTAACCGATGTCCGGCTGGAGCGGAGGCCGGTGAACTACATGTACGGCGACGGCCAGCTCCATCACTTCATGGATGCCGAAACCTTCGACATGATCCCCATCGCCGGGGAGCTCGTTGGCGAGGATCAGCTCAAGTACCTGAAGGAGAACATGGAGTGCGCCGGACTGACCCACGAGGGCGACGTCATCAGCGTCGAGCTACCCAACTTCGTGGAGCTCGAAGTGACCCGAACCGATCCCGGTTTCAAGGGCGACACCGCCCAGGGCGCGACCAAGCCCGCCACGCTCGAGACCGGGGCCGTGGTCCAGGTGCCCCTCTTCGTGAACGAGGGCGACGTGATCAAGATCGACCGTCGCGAAGACAAGTACCTGTCCCGGGTCGGAGGTTAGCCAAATGAAGGAAAACAAGTTCGATCTGACGTACTTGGAACAGCTCGTCGTCCTGGTAGAGGCCAGCGGCGTACACGAGCTCGAGCTCGAGGTGGGGGAGACCCGGGTCCGAATCGTCAAGCCGCCTTTGCCGCAGGTGGTTCAGGCCGCCCCCGCGGCCATCGCGCCGCCACCCGCACCAGCCGGCGCAGTTGAGGAATCGGCGCCGAAGACCGAGGCCGACCCCGGCTCATCGGGCTCCGAAACCGTCGAGGTTAACGCGCCCATGGTCGGGACCTTCTACCGGGCGCCTTCGCCTAACGCGCCACCCTATACGCGTCGTGGAGAGCGGGTTTCGGTCGGAGACACTCTCTGTATAATCGAGGCGATGAAACTCATGAACGAACTCGAGGCCGAGGTGGCGGGGACCGTCGTGGAGATCTGCCTGGAGAACGGCGCACCTGTCGAGTACGGCCAGGCGCTCTTCCGCATCGATCCCGACTGACCGGACCGAACTTGTTCAACAAGGTCCTGATCGCGAACCGCGGCGAGATCGCGCTGCGCGTGATCCGCGCTTGTCGCGAACTGCGCGTCGAGAGCGTAGCGGTCTATTCGGAGAGCGACCGGGAGTCGCTGCACGTCCGCTTCGCCGACGAGGCGGTGTGCATCGGGCCGGCTCCTGCGGCCGAGAGCTACCTCAACATTCCGATGATCCTGGCGGCCGCCGAGATCACCGGGGCCGACGCCATCCATCCCGGATACGGCTTCCTCGCGGAGAACGCGGATTTCGCCGAGATATGCGCCGAGGCTGAAATCACCTTCATCGGGCCGACGGGCGACCAGATCACGGCGATGGGCGACAAGGCCAACGCCCGCAGGCAGATGGCGAACAGCGGCGTGCCCACGGTGCCCGGGTCGCCGGGGCTCGTGCGTGGAGCCGCCGACGCCCTCGAGGTCGCTCGCGAGATCGGCTTCCCGGTCATGGTGAAGGCGACCGCGGGCGGTGGCGGAAAGGGTATGCGCATCGTCGAAGGCGAAGACGACTTCGAAGCGCAGGTCACCGGCGCGCAGAACGAAGCCCGGGCGGCCTTCGGTCATCCCGGGGTCTACCTGGAGAAGTTCATCGTCGCCCCCCGCCACGTCGAATTCCAGATCTTCGGCGACCGTCACGGCAACGTGACCCATCTCTGGGAGCGGGAGTGCTCGATCCAGCGTCGCCACCAGAAGCTCCTCGAGGAGGCGCCGTCCGTCGCCCTGACTCCGGAGCTCAGGGAAGCGATGGGGGAGGCTGCGGTGCGGTCGGCGCAGGCGATCGACTACGTGGGCGCAGGCACGGTGGAGTTCCTGCTCGACGCTCGCGGCGGCTTCTACTTCATGGAGATGAACACCCGCATCCAGGTGGAACACCCGGTCACCGAAGAGACCACCGGCGTCGATCTGGTAAAGGAGCAAATCCGGGTCGCAGCGGGCGAACCGCTCTCGTTTGGTTCGACACCGCCGCCGATCACGGGACACTCCATCGAGTTCAGGGTGAACGCCGAGGACCCGGAACGCAACTTCGCGCCCTCGCCCGGACGAATCACCACTTTCCACACGCCCGGCGGGCCAGGTGTTCGTCTCGACACGCACGCTTACGCCGACTACTCCGTTCCGCCGTACTACGACTCCCTTCTGGCCAAGGTGATCGTCTCCGGGGCCGACCGGGAGCAGACCATCCGACGCGCCCGCTTCGCGCTCGACGAGTTCGTCATCGAGGGCATCCACACGACGATTCCGTTTCTACGAAGCATCCTCGACGATCCGTCCTTCATCGCGGGAGAGTTCGACACCGGATTCGTGGAGCGTTTCACGGGAGGAGCGTAGCCCGATGGCTCGCCGCAGGAAGGAGCGTAGGGGAGCGGGCCGGGCAGCGACATCGCGCCGGTCGAAGGCCCGATCGTCGAAGGGGGCGCGAACGGCCAAGGATATGAAGCGTCCGAAGAAGGCGAGACGTCCGAAAAAGCAGGTCTCGCGGAGCGGTGACGCCGCAGCCGCGCCCGCCGGGATGGGGACGAGGGTCGTTCTCGTTCTCGGGCTCTCCGGGATCGCGCTGCTCACAACTTTCAGCCTGATTCCCGTCCCCGAGGGCTCGATTCGCTTCCCCGACGGCAACCTGATAGGTCCGTTCGGGGCCTGGTTGCGGCGTGCGCTTGCGGGGGCGGCGGGCGTCTGTGCGCCCTTGGTGCCGGTGACCTTCGCGACCATGACCTGGCTTACCCTATCCCGGGGCAGCGACGGACCGCTTCGCCTGCGGCCGGCCCGCTGGCTGGCGCTCGAACTGGGACTGTTGGCTCTGGCGCCGACCGCTGCGCACCTGATCCGGGCGGGGTCCGGCGGCCGGCTGGGCGAGTTCGTCGGGGCGCCCCTGGTCGGGACGCTCGGCTGGCTGGGCGGAAGCGTGATCACGCTCGTCGGGGTCTCGGCCCTCTCGCAGATCGCGCTCGGCTGGAACCCCGTTTCCGCCGGCGTGCCCCGCCTCGCCCGAGCGGTGGCGTGGCTTGCCGTCCGAAGCTGGCGCACGGCACGGGGTGCGGTCGAAGCGCGGAAGAAGAGGCGGCTTGCCGCAGGACCGGACGAGAGTCGCGGAGGGCGTGACCGGATGGACGAGGCCTCGTCCGACGGGATTGTGGACGGTCGGGACGACCGCGGTGGCGAGTCTCCCGCCGGAACGGAGAAGGGAGAGGCCGCCGGAGCCGACGCTTCTTCCGGCACCGAAGAGATCGAACCCGCCGGCAGCGGGCCGTCCGGAGCAGGCGGCGACCGCCTCCCGGCCCGCCCGGTCACCGCCCCCGATCCGGCCGATTCGCTCACCCCGAGCATCGACCTGCTTCCCGAACCTCTTTCGCGTCCAGGCGATTCCGAGGAAGTTCTCGACGGCAGGGAGGCGAAGCTCGTCAACACCCTCAAGACCTTCAAGGTCGAGTGCCGGCCGGGCAGGCGCGAGACCGGACCCGCCGTCACCCAGTTCAGGATCATCCCCAACCGGGGCGTGAAGGTGGCCCGCATAGTCAACCTGGCGCCCGACCTCGCGCTTGCGGTCAAGGCGGAGAGCCTGCGCATCGTCGCGCCGATCCCGGGAGAGGGTGCGGTGGGCATCGAGGTGCCGAACTCCCGGCGCGCCATCGTAGGCATTCGGGAGATCATCGGGGACGATTCCTTCCGGTACGCGAGGAGCACTCTGCCTATGGCCTTCGGCAAGGACATCCGAGGACGTCCTTACGTGACCGGACTGGAGCGCATGCCCCACCTCCTCATCGCCGGCCAGACCGGTTCGGGCAAGTCGGTGTGTCTGAACACCATCGTCACCTCGCTCGTCTTCCGGCACTCCGCCGACAGCCTGCGCCTGCTGATGATTGACCCCAAGATGGTCGAGCTCTCGATCTACGGCCGTCTCCCTCATCTCCGCCATCCGGTGGTCACCGACCCGCGCGACGCGGCTGCGGTGTTGGAGTGGGCGGTCATCGAGATGGAGCGTCGCTATGCGCTGCTGCGGGCGAACTCGGTGCGTTCGATCGGCGAATTCAACGCCAGGGTCGAGGAAGGGGCCGAACTGGTGGACGAGGGTCCGGTCGCAGGGACCGCCGGGGAGGATGCCACTTACGAGGGAGGTGCGCTGCCCTACATAGTCCTCGTGGTAGACGAACTGGCCGATCTGATGATGACGGTCCAGTCGGACGTGGAGAAGCCGCTCACCCAGCTCGCCCAGAAGGCCCGGGCCATCGGTATCCACCTCATCGTCGCCACCCAGCGTCCTTCCGTCAATGTCATCACCGGTCTCATAAAGGCGAACTTTCCCACCCGGCTGGCGTTCCGCGTCGCCTCCAAGACCGACTCGCGCACGATCCTCGACATGAACGGCGCCGAAGCCCTGCTCGGCAACGGCGACATGCTCTTCCTGCCGCCGGGCGAAGGCGAGCCCGTGCGAATTCAGGGTGCCTTCATCTCCACCTCGGACACCGAACGACTGATGGCGTGGTACGCCGAGATGGCCGCGAGCGGCGTTGAGGGGTATAGGACGCCTGAACGGGAGAACGACATTCTGGCGGAGGTGCGCGCCAAGGCCGAGGAGGAGGCCGGCCGTTCCGAAACCGAGTCCGCTGCCGACCGCGACCCGATCTTCGGAGAGGCGGCGATGGTTTGCGTATCCAACGGCAGCGCCTCGACATCGCTTCTTCAGCGGAAGCTCAAGGTGGGATACGGCCGGGCGGCGCGCGTCATCGACCAGTTGCACGATGCCGGGATCATCGGTCCGGCGGACGGTGCGCGCGGGCGAGAGGTGCTCGTGAGCCTGGACCGACTCGATGCGATCATAAGGGGAGAAGAGTGAAGGAGATGCTAACGGAAGGAGCTCGCGCTTCGCCCAGGACGCCCTGGGGTCCCGCAACTGGGGGTGGTCCCGCAACTCGCTGCGGGCTGGCGTGGGCCGTCGTCGCTTCGGTCATCGCGGTTTCCGGCACGAGCGCGCAAACACCCACCGGGATCGAGGTTCTCGAGCTGGCGGCTTCTCGTCACGAACGGATCGATGCGCTCTGCGCCGATTTCGAGCAGCGCCTCGACATCGCGCTTCTGGGCGAAGAGCATGCAGGGAAGGGCCGCCTCTGCCACCGACGCCCGTCCTACTTCGGCATGCGTTTCACCGAACCCGCAGGCGACCTCGTGATCGCCGACGGCACCTGGGTCTGGCTCTACAATCCCAGCATGGAGGAGGGGCAGGCCATAAGGTACCCGGCCGCGAGCTCGGGCGGCTCGCACAACATCTTCCACGACTTCCTCGACGATCCCGCGGCACGCTACACCGCCAGCTACCTCGGTGAAGAGGAGTTCGAAGGAGCGGGAGCGGCCCACCGGGTCAGGGTGAAGCCTCGGGAGACGGCCGGATTCGCGGCGGCCGAGCTCTGGATCGACCTCGACGAGCACATCCTCCGCAAGATCAGGGTCGAAGACGAGAACGGAACCGTGAGGGTCGTTACACTGTCCGCCATCGATCTGGCCCCTGCGCTCGCCCCCGCCTGGTTCGAGTTCGTTCCCCCGCCCGGCACGACGGTCATAACGCGATGAGCGTCGCCGACCGGACTCTCACCGCGCCCGCAAGCTCGCGCGAGCTTCCCGTCTTCCCCCTCACAGGGGCGACCGGACACTCGACCACCCCGCTCGCCGTGGCGCGGGCCGGAAGGTCCCTGGGACCGGTGGCGGGCCCGCGGGTCTCGGTGGTCACTCTGGGGTGCGACAAGAACACCGTCGACTCGGAGCGGATCGCCGGAGCCCTCGTGGCGGCCGGGGCCCGACTGCTCCCGGATCCGGACGGCGCCGAGGTGGTGGTCGTGAACACCTGCGGCTTCATCGACGCTGCGAAGGAAGAGTCGATCGAGGCCATTCTACAGGCTGCCGAGATGAAGGCCCGGGGCGATCTGAAGGCGCTGGCGGTGGTCGGTTGTCTCGTGGAACGCTACCGCGCCGAACTCGAACGCGAGCTTCCGGAGGTCGATCTCCTGCTCGGACTCAGCCAAGCGGGAAGCCTGATCCCCTCGCTCCGCGATCTGGGACTGCTGGAGGAGCCGACGGTGCCGCTCATGGAGCGACCCTTGCGCGTGGTGATGAGCGACACGCTTCACACCTCCTTTCTGAAGGTGAGCGAAGGCTGCGACCACACCTGCGCCTTCTGCGCCATTCCCCTCATGCGCGGCCTGCACCGGTCGCATCCCCTGGACGAGCTTGTTCACGAAGCGCGCCAACTGGGCGAGGCCGGCGTCCGCGAACTCAACGTCGTCTCTCAGGACACCACATGGTACGGACGGGATCTCCGGCGCAGGGACCGCGGCGCCCCGCTGCTTCCCGAACTTCTTGCGGCTCTCCTGGCCGAGACCGACGTGGAGTGGTACCGACTCTTCTACATGTATCCGTCGGGCATCACGCGCTCACTCGCCGAGCTCATGGCCGACGAGTCCCGCATCGTCGACTACCTCGACATGCCCATCCAGCACGGCAGCGACCGCATCCTCCGGCTCATGCGCCGTCCGGAGCGTCGCCGGACCATCAGGGAGCGGGTGAGCTGGCTAAGGGACGCGGTTCCGGGCATCACGCTGCGCTCGACCGTTATCGTGGGCTTCCCGGGTGAGACCGACCGCGACTTCCGCGAGCTCTGCGACCTGCTCGAGGAGCTGAAGCTCGACCGGACGGGCATCTTCCCCTACTCCCCCGAGCAGGGCACACGTGCGCGAGCGATGCCGGATCGTCCGGGAACCGGGATCGTACGGCGGCGCATGGAGGAGCTGAACGAACTCGTGAGCGGGATCGAGGCCGAAGCTGCGGAAGAGCGGGTGGGCACCGTCGCTCTCGCCCTGGTCGACGGTGTTGAAAGCGATTCGATCACGGCGCGTACCGAATCGCAAGCGGTGGATGTGGACGGGGTGACGCACGTGCGCCCTGAAGGAAGTCGGCCCCCGGTCGGCCCCGTGAAGGGCGATTCGTCGAAGGGAGCCGCGGTCGGCGTCCGCCCGGGCGATTTCGTGGAGGTTCTGATCGAAGATGCGTTCGACGGCGACATGACTGCGCAGCTCGTGGCCGCACCGGTGTCGGGACGCCGCGTCTCGGGCCGAAGAGCGCCGGGCGAGGAGCTGCGATGACCCCGAAAATGCGGACTGCAGAAGGGGCGACTGCGGACTCGTCCCGCGTGCGTGTCGGCGTGATCGGCACCGGTGCGATCACCCAGGTCGCCCACCTGCCCATTCTCGCCGAGCGCCCCGACGTGGAGCTCATGGCCCTCGCGGACGTGGACCAGCGCAAGGCGGAGATGCTTTCGCGACGTTTCGAGGTCCCGCTCGTCATGGATTCAGACGAGATCGTCGACTTCGATCTCGACGCCGTCGTCGTGGCGACCCCGAACGCGACGCACGAACCCATCGCGATGGCGGCCCTGGAGCGAGGCAAGCACGTCTTCGTCGAGCGTCCCATCGCCATCAGCTCGGAAGGAGCCATGCGCATGCTGCGGACGGCGGAGAAGGCCGGTCGCTCGCTTACCGTGGGAATGCCCCACCGCTACCGGGCGGAGGCGGTCGCGATCCGGGAACTCGTCGCGGCGGGAGAACTGGGCGAGCTACGCTCCGTGCGAGGTTCGCGCCTCATGCGGAGCAGCCCGCAGGCGCCCACCTGGCGGCAGAGCCGTGATCTGGCGGGCGGCGGCGCGCTGGTCGACCTGGGGGTGACCGTGATCGACCTGATCCTATGGCTCTCAGGCTACCCCGAGGTGGCTCGCGTGTCGTGCGTGCTGTCTCGGGAGGGGGGCGACGTGGAGGAAACCGCTTCGCTGATGTTTGTCGCGAGGGACGGTCCCGCCTTCACCGTGGAGGTCGGGAACAACTTCCGAGGCACGTACGACAGTTGGTTCACCGGTGCCATCGGCACCAAGGGTTCGGTGAACTATCCGCCACTCACCGTCTCCAAGGAGGTGGGCGGCCGACCGACCGACGTCACGCCCCGGCTTCCCCGACCCAGCGGCGGCGAGGACGCTTATACCAACGCCTACCGCCGCCAGATCGACGAGTTCGTCTGGACGGTGAAGAGCTGGGGCGGCGAGGACGCGCCCGAGTACCGCCTCCCGATGTGCCAGGTGGAGCTCATGAAGCTGGTCGAGGCCGCCTATCGTTCGGCGGCGGAGGGAAGGGAAGTGGTTCTGGCAGGGTCGTAGGTCGCGGCCCCGATCCGTGAAGGCGCTGCTCTGGCCCCGGCGAGGGGAGAGAATGCTTCCCGCCCTCTCGGCGGTCGTCCTGGCGCTCTCCTATCCACCGCTGCATATGTACGTCCCGCCCTTCGTGGGTCTCATACCCCTGGCGGTGTGGATCTGCTCGCTTCCGGGAGACGCCGACGGCAGACGAAGAGCGGTGCGCGGATCCATCCTTTTCGGGGCCATCTACTTCGGACTCGTCTTCTACTGGATCATGGTCGCCCTGATCTGGTTCACCTGGCTGGCGGTGCCGGCCTTTCTAGGCAGCCTGGCGATGCTGACCGGGCTCGCCGCGCTCGTGGGATGGGGGTTCCACCGAGCGGTTCACCGGGTCGGTGCGCCGATCTGGATCGCCCTGCCCGTGCTCTGGACCGGAGGCGAGTGGTTCAGAGCCCACTGGCCCGACACGCTCGCCTTTCCCTGGCTCGGACTCGGCACTTCGCTTACCGGAACGCCCGAGCTGGTGGGGATCGCCGAATTGGTGGGCGCGCGCGGCGTGACCCTCTGGCTCGCCGCCGTGAACGGACTGGGAGCGGCGGCGATCCTGGCTCACCGAAAAGGAGATCGCTGGGTCGGTCAGGCCGGGGCCGCTCTCGCACTCTGCGTCCTCCCGATGGCCTGGGGCGTGTGGCGGGCCGATAGCCTGGAGACGAGGCCCGCCGCCCGGGTGGCCGTGATCCAGCCCAACATACCCGAGGACATCAAGCTCGACGCCTCGGTCGCCCTCGATTCGACCTTCGCCTCGCTCGACCGACTCATGGCGCAGCTCGCGAGCGAGGTGGGCGGGGGCGATGCACCTGGAGACGGGGCTCCGGGCAGTACGAGCCCAGGCGGCCTCGATCTGGTGGTTCTCCCCGAGGTCGTTCTGCCCGGGGTATTTCCCGCGCACGAGACCGCCGAGCTGGCCGTGGAGAGACTTCGCGGTTACGCCGCGGCCGCAGGAGCGCCGATAGTCTTCGGCGGGCTGGGTTTCGAGTACGACGAGGACGGAGGTTTCACCCCTTTCAATTCGGCCTTTCTGGTGGCGCAGGACGGACTCCGGGACTACCGCTACGACAAGCGCCACCTCGTTCCCGTGGTCGAGAGGGTACCGTTCCTCCCCGCCGACGCTCTCGGCTCGCTTGAGTACTTCGGCGCCTACGGCGTCGGGAGAGGATGGCCCATGGTGGAGGTCGGGGACGCGGCCTACGCTCCCCTCATTTGCTACGAATCCTCTTATCCGGAGGCGGCGCGCGCGTTCAGACAGCGGGGCGCCGACATCCTCCTGAACCTCACCAACGACGCCTGGTACGGCAGGGAGGAGCTCTGGGCCCGGACCACGGCTCTCTGGCAGCACCCCGCCCACATGGTGATGCGCGCCATCGAGAACCGGATGGGCGTGGCGAGGGCGGCGAACACCGGCATATCGCTCTTCGTCGATCCGGTGGGACGGGTGAGCGACCCGATCGAGCTCTTCACCGACGGATACAGGGTGCATGCGGTCGAGACCACCGACGTGCTCACCGTCTATGCCCGTTTCGGGGATGTGGCCGGGGGCGCGGCGGCAGCCGTCTCGCTCCTGCTTATGGTGGCTTCCTTCGCCGGGGACCGGTATAGGTACGACACGTCCGACACGACGGCCCTTGCCGCCCCGAAGGAAACATCGAATGTTTGAACCAAGAGGTTGTCGACCTCACGAGCAGCAACCGTTCGCATGGAGAGCGTTCACATGGGTTACCTGAAGCGGAAGTTCAGCGGTGTACCGCCTTACCGTATGGCGAGGTGGGTGGCCGTGTTTCTCGCGATAACTCTCCTTTACAGGGGTGCGTCCGTCGCAGTGTCCCCGCACGGCGACAGCCGTTCGCTTGAGCTTCTGGAGTGGCTGACTCAGGACGCGGCCAGAATTCTCGTGGCAATAGCGCTGCTGGTTCTGTGGCGCTGGCCGAGGCAGTGGCCGAGTCATGCATCCAACGCCAGGGTATCGGATCTTTCAGGGTCCGAGCCGGAGGGCTGAACAGATGACTGGTCCGATCAACCCAAGCGTCGAATGTTGGAACCAAGAGGTTGTAGCCTATCGTTTCCGACCTCACGAGCAGCAACCGTTCGCATGGAGAGCGTTCACATGGGTTACCGTGCACTGGCGAAGTGGATGATCGCGTTGACTGCGATAGCTGTCGTCATTGGGGGTGCGGGTATCGTGGTTTACCCGAACGGGGAGAGCCGTGCGCTCCAGCTCTTGGAGTGGTTGGCCAAGGACGTGACCAAGGGTGTCGTGGTGATAATGTTGCTGGTTTTGATGCCCCGGGTGCGGCTGGCGTCAAAAGCCGAGGTATCGGATCTTTCAGGGTCCGAGCCGGGAGAGCCGAACAGATGATTAGTGGGAGCACCCCAGACGTGGTCCGCTGGCAGGTATTCGTGGTCTAGACGGACGGCAGTCTCGTGGCCGACTTCGGAGGATCGGGAAGAGGTCCCGGCGAATTCGGGTCAGCTCGAGAGGGCCGTCCAGGCCTCATGGGGAGAGACGGGCGAAACCGGTGTGACCGTCGAACATCGGCGGTTCGCCCAGAGCGGTGCCGGCTCTCTTCTTTCCGTGGTCGGACGGGTCGCGTGTACGACGTAATCACGTCCGACGGCAGGTACGTGGGCACCTTTCCGGCCGGCGCTACCGCGATGCCGGCGGCGTTCGGCCCCGACGGTCTAGCGGCCTTCGTGGAGATCGACGACCTCGACACGCCTACCGTGATCGTGAAGCGCGTGGCGCCGGAGGTCAGGTGAAGCGGTTCGGTCCGATGCTGGCGCCTACGGTCTCCGCACGTCCAACTCGTCGGACGGATCCGGCCGCCGGCCACCGGCTGCTGGAGGTGGGCTCGGTGAAGAACTCGGCGGTTCGCATCACCGGACTAACCCACCTCCGCCGACGGACACTCGTCGGCGAGCGTGCACTCGGAGCAGCGCGGACGTCTCGCCACACAGACCCGCCGGCCGTGCCAGATGAGGAGATGCGCCAGCATGGTCCAGGCCCCCCGGGGGAAGAGGGCCATGAGATCGCGCTCGATCTTGACCGGATCGGTCTCCTCGGTGAACCCCAGCAGCCGGGAGAGCCGTTTGACGTGCGTGTCCACAACCACGCCTTCATCGATCCCGAAGGCGTTCCCGAGGACCACGTTGGCGGTCTTGCGTCCCACCCCGGGCAACCGGACCAGTTCGGCCATGGCCCGGGGCACCGAGCCGGAGTGCTTCTCGACGAGACCGCGAGCGAAACCGACGATGTGCTTCGCCTTGTTCCGATAAAATCCGGTAGTGCGCACCAGGTCCTCCACCTCGGCGGGATCGGCCTCGGCTAGAGCCTCCGCAGTCGGGAAACGGCTGAAGAGCGCGGGGGTGGCCTCGTTGACGCGCACGTCCGTGGTCCGAGCGGATAGGATAGTCGCCACCGCCAACTGAAAGGGGTTCTCGAAGTCGAGCTCGCAATGAGCGTCGGGGTACTCGCGTTCCAGAAGCGAGTAGACGCGCTCGGCGCGCTCCGCGCTCACTCGGACCCGCCCTCCTGCTGCGCCACCCGATTGGCCATCCACCGGTTCGCAAGCAACAGAACCGCGGCCACGACGGCGAATTGGATGAGCACCGTTCCGATGTTGAAGCTCGAGAAGAGCGTCAAGGTATTGCTCCAGACGATCTCACCGGTCTCGGGATCGCGGGAAAGGGCGCTCCACAGCCACCAGCAGGTCAGCACCACGGCTTCGACCGCCACCAGACGCATCGCCCAGTCCCACCAGCGTCCGATGCGCAGATCGGAATGCTCGTGGTTGATGAAGCGCTCGCGCCACTTGGTCACCCCGTAGCGGAGGACGACGAAGGCGAAGAAGAACCCGCTGATCATCAAGGCCACGCCCCAGACCCAGTCCTGGTTCTGGAAGAAGGGCAGCCCGGTGGTGATGTCGAGCCCCAGCGGGCGGAAGACCGGGCCGAGATCGACCGCGCTCGGTACGCCGAAGAGAATGCCCGCCCCCGCCACCAGGGTCAGTGCCCGCTTTCGGGACAGGCCGAGGTCCTGGAGGATGCGGACCGAGAGCTCCACCATCGCCACCAGGCTCGTCCACGCGGCGAAAAGGAGCGCGAGGAAGAAGAGCGCCTGGAAGAAGCGACCCGCCGGCATCTGCGCGAAGAGCTGCGGAACCCAGATGAAGGTGAGCCCTTCGTTGCCCGCGCCGGTGATCTCCGCCGCCGCGCCGGGCATGATCGAAAAGATCGTGCATAGCACCATGATCCCGGCGAGGAGGGACATCGAGTTGTTGCCGAAACCGATGACGAACGCGTTGAGCGAGGTGTCCTCGCGCGAGCGCATGTAAATGGCGTAGGTGAGCACAAGCCCCCAGCCGGCCCCGGTATCCCAGGCGTTCTGCGTTAGCGCCTCGAGCCAGATGCGGTAGTCGCCGAGCTCCGACCAGTCGGGAGTGAACAGGAACGCCAATCCCTCGCTGGCGCCGGGAAGAGTGACCGCGCGTATCGCAAGCACGACGACGAGAAGGACGAGCGACGGGATCAGGAACTTGGCAGCCGTCTCGATCCCCTTCACCCCCTTCGCCACGACGAAGACGGCCATCGATATGGCGGCCAGATGGGTGAGCAGCGCTTCCGGTGTCGAGTGGAAGCCCTCCCAGAACGCCTCGGGCGTCTCGCCCGGGACCTGACCCGCGACCGTGCCGATGAAGAAGCGCAGCGTCCATCCCATCACCACCGAATAGTAGAAGAGAATGGCGGTGGCGACGAAGGCCACCCAGGCTCCCATCCACGCGAACTTGGGGCCGATGGTGGCCACGATCGCGCCGATCGCGCCCTTGCGGGTGCTCTTGCCCATCCCGAATTCGAGGATCAGCAGCGGAATCGACCACGCGAGCAGGAAGACCACCCAGGCCACCAGGAAGCTGCCTCCGCCGTTGCTCGCGGCGATTCGTGGGAAGCGCCATATGTTGCCGGTACCCACGGCCATGCCCAGCATGGCGAGCAGCATGCCCCAGCGGGAGGTGAAGACTGCCGATCGAGTTGCGCTCATTGGTTTTCCTGTCGTTTCGGTCAAACGGTCGCCGGATCGCCGGCGAGTCGGTCTCGTATCCGCTCGACGAGCCGGTCGGCGCCGATCCGCACCTGCTCGAGCGAATCGCGGTCGCGAACCGTCACCGTACCGTCCTCCATGCTCCGACCGTCTACGGTGACGCACCATGGCGTGCCGATCTCGTCCTGACGACGGTAGCGCCTTCCTATGGCCCCGGCCTGATCGTAGAACGCCGGAATCGCCGCGTCGCGAAGCGAGTCGGTGATGGCGTGCGCCATCTCGGGCATGCCCTGTTTCTTGACGAGCGGGAAGACCGCGACCTTCACCGGGGCCAGCTTGGGATCGAAGCCGAGCACGACCCGTCTGTCTCCGTCGATCTCCTCATCGCGATAGGCGTCGGCGAGGACGACGAGCGCGGTCCGGTCGACGCCCATGGAGGTCTCGATCACGTAGGGGATGAAACGCTGGTTGGTACCCGGCTCGATATAGGTGAGTCTCTTGCCGGAGTACTCCTCGTGGCGGGCGAGGTCGAAGTCGGTCCGGTTGTGGATGCCTTCGAACTCCTTCCAGCCGAACGGGAATTCGTACTCGATGTCGAAGGCCTTCTTGGCGTAGTGCGCGAGCTCCTCCGGGCCGTGCTCGTGAAATCGCAACCGCTCGGGAGAGACGCCGAGCGACCGGTGCCACGCCATGCGCTCGTGCATCCAGCGCTCGAAAAACTCCTCGTCGTCCCCCGGCTTCACGAAAAACTGCATCTCGGCCTGCTCGAACTCGCGGGTACGGAAGATGAAGTTGCCGGGTGTGATCTCGTTGCGGAAGGCCTTGCCGATCTGCGCCACGCCGAAGGGGACGCGCTGGCGAGCGGTGCCCTGCACGTTGATGAAGTTGACGAAGATGCCCTGCGCGGTCTCGGGACGCAGGAAGGCCCGTGTGCTCGAATCCTCCGCAGGCCCCATGAAGGTCTTGAACATGAGATTGAACATCCGCGGCTCGGTGAAGGCGTCGCGGGTGCCGCACACCGGGCACCGACCCGACTCGATATCCGGCAGGTCGGCCCGAAAGCGCCTGTGGCAGGAGCCGCACTCCGTGAGCGGGTCGGTGAAGCCCTCCACATGCCCCGACGCCTCCCAGACCCGGGGATTCATTATGATGGCGGAGTCGAGCCCCTCCACGTCGCTCCGGGTGTGGACCATCTCCCTCCACCACAGGTCCTTGATGTTCTTCTTCAGCTCGACTCCCAGGGGACCGTAGTCCCACACCGAACCGGCGCCGCCGTAGATCTCGGACGACTGGAAGACGAACCCCTTCCTCTTGGCGAGAGAGACCAGGCGGTCCATAAGGTCGGCGGGGGAGGGCATTGGCTAGGGAGCGGTCGAAGGGGGGAGGCGGGATTCGGCCGACGGAGTCGACGGTGGGCAGGTCGGCCGGCCGCGGTCCGGCGACGCGGCGCGAGGCCCCGGTCCTGCGGGACCGGCCCCGCAGGAGGGCGGTCTGTCGGGCGCAAAGTTACTTGCGGGCGGGCTTGGAATCAACGTGACCGCTCGTTGCCCGTGCGCGGTTCGACCTGGCCGGTCGCGCGATCGCACAGATCCTCCCCTGCAGACGATCCCCTCCGAGCTCAAGACGATCAGCATGTTCCGACCTGCGACGCCCCGTCCGTCCGGTCACCCCGACAGCCCTCCCGCACGCGCCTTCTAACCCTTATAATTCCACCTGTGCGCCTCGCTCTGCCCGTCCGTTCCGCTCACATGTCCAACAGGCTTCCCCCGCGCCCATGATTGAATTCACGCCCCGAGCCCGCGACGCCGTGCTCTCCTACCTCGGAGACGATGGAGCGGAAACCGACGCGCTCCGCGTCCGCGTCCGTCAAGGCGCCGTCGGAACTCCCCTCGGCTTCGAACTGGCCCTGGTGCCTCTCGCGGAGAGAGGCGCGGACGAGCGCGAATTCGGGGCGGACGGCTTCTCGGTCCTGGTCAGGGAGGACGACATGGCGCATGTGGAAGGGGCCCAGGTGGATTTCGTCGAACGGGTGAACGAGAGCGCCTTCGAAGTCATCCCGGCTTCGCGACGCGGCGTCCGTCCCGGCCAGAACGGCGACGCCGCCCGGGAGCGCAACGGCCCGCCCACCGGCAGGATCGCCGACCGGGTGCGGGAGGTGCTCGACAGCAACGTCAACCCCGCTATCGCGGCGCACGGCGGCATGATCTCGCTGGTGGACGTCGACGGAGCCGAGATTTACGTGGAGATGAGCGGAGGCTGCCAAGGCTGCGCCCTGTCGCGCATGACCCTGCGGCAGGGGGTAGAACGCATGCTCCGCGAGGCCGTCCCCGAACTCGACGCGGTCCACGACATCACCGATCACGCGTCGGGGGAGAACCCCTATCTCTAGCCAGGGCTCGCTCGATCGGGCCCAGGCACTCGCTCTGCTCGAGGAGTGGGTAAGCAACGAAGGCCTGCGCAAGCACATGTACGCGGTCGAGGCCGCGATGCGCCGCTACGCGAAACTCAAGGGGGAGGACGAGGAGCTCTGGGGAATCGCTGGTCTGCTTCACGACCTGGACTGGGAGAGGCATCCCGACGAGCACCCGCACCGGGGAGTCGAGCACATGCGGGCTGTCGGCTATCCTGAAGAGCTGCTCCGAGCCGTCCTCGCCCACACCTGGCCGGACCGAACCGACGTCGAACCGACATCCGCGCTCGACCGCCACCTGGTCGCCTGCGACGAACTAAGCGGCCTGATCTTCGCCTGCTGCCTCGTCCGCCCCAACGGGATCGACGACCTCAAGCCCAAGTCGGTCGTAAAGAAGCTGAAGGACAAGGCTTTCGCCGCAGGAGTCGACCGCCGAGAAGTGGCGCGCGGCATCTCGCTGATCGGACTGGAGCGGAAGGAGCACATCCAGAACGTCATCGACGGAATGCGCGAGGCCGGGGAACTTCTGGGCGTCCGGGGCGTTGACCGCCGCAGTTAGCTGGCCTACCGGAAAAGACGGAGATTGCCCGTGAGCATTGTCACCTGGATCATGATGGCGCTGATAACGGCGTTCGTGTGGGGCGGCTTCGCCCTGATTCTCTCACGAGCCGTCCGCGCGGAGTCGAACAAGCGGGTCGGATGAGACCTCGCAGCCCGTGGCGGCCCGAGGACGAGCTCATCCCGGGTCGAGCGGCCCGCCCGGCCTCGTACGGGGAACGCTAGGTGCCGAGACGCGACGACCTGGAATCGATTCTGCTGATCGGCTCGGGTCCCATAATCATCGGTCAGGCGTGCGAGTTCGACTACTCCGGTACGCAGGCGGTCAGGGCCCTCAAGGAGGAGGGCTACCGGGTCGTGCTGGTCAACTCGAATCCGGCCACGATCATGACCGACCCGGATCTGGCCGACCGCACCTATATCGAGCCCATCACCGCGGAGTGGGTCGAGCGCGTGATCGAGCGCGAGCGTCCCGACGCCATCCTCCCCACCATGGGCGGCCAGACCGCCCTCAACGTCGCCATGGAGCTCGACCGCGCGGGCACGCTCGACGACCATGGCGTCGAGCTCATCGGCGCCGACGCCCGTTCGATCGAGATGGCCGAGGACCGCGAACACTTCTCGGCGGCCATGCGTCGCATAGGGCTCGAGCTCCCTCACGGCGGCTTCGCCCGGCACCTCGACGAAGCCCTCGCCATCGTCGAGGACGCCGGCTATCCCGCCATCATCCGGCCCTCCTTCACCCTCGGCGGCACCGGTGGCGGCATCGCCTACAATCTGGAGGAGTTCCGGCAACTGGCGCAGCGCGGCCTCGACGCCTCGCCCATCACCGAGATCCTCGTGGACCGCTCGGTGATCGGCTGGAAGGAGTACGAGTTCGAGGTGGTCCGCGACGGAGCCGACAACGTCGTGATCGTCTGCTCTATCGAGAACTTCGATCCCATGGGAGTCCACACCGGTGATTCCATAACGGTGGCCCCGGCGCAGACTCTGAGCGATCGCGAGTTCCAGCGCATGCGGGACGCCTCGATCGCCTGCATCCGCGAAATCGGCGTGGCCGCGGGCGGCTGCAACATCCAATTCGCCGTGAACCCTGAAGACGGCGAGATGCTGGTGGTCGAAATGAACCCGAGGGTCTCGCGCTCCTCCGCGCTGGCTTCGAAGGCCACGGGGTTCCCGATCGCGCGCGTGGGAGCCAAGCTCGCCGTCGGCTACCATCTCCACGAGCTCCCCAACGACATCACCCGTACCACTCCGGCCTCGTTCGAGCCGGTCCTCGACTACTGCGTGGTGAAGATCCCGCGCTTCGCCTTCGAGAAGTTCCCCGAGGTGAACGACACCCTGGGCGTGCAAATGCAGTCTGTGGGCGAGACCATGGCGATCGGCAGGAACTTCCGCGCGGCCTGGCAGAAGGGTTTTCGCGGACTCGAAACCGGACGCGCAGGATGGACGACGGGCGCAAGCGCGGACGACGACGGCCTGATCGCCACCGACTCGGAGAGCCTCCTCCGCGAGATGGCCAGGCCTTCGCCCGAACGCCCCTTCATCATCCGCCGGGCCCTGGAGGCGGGCATATCGCTCGAGCGGATCCGCAGGGCGACGCGCATCGATCCGTGGTTCCTCGATCAGCTCTCCATCATCCTGGAGCTCGAGCGCGAGTATCGGGACACCGAGGAAGCGGACGACAATCTCCTCCGCCGGATGAAGCGAGAGGGCTTTTCGGACAGCCAGCTCGCCCGTTTGCGGGGCGAAACCGAGGCCGACGTGCGCGAACGGCGGTGGTCGGCGGGGATCACCGCCCGCTTCAACGTGGTCGACACCTGCGCGGGCGAGTTTCCCGCCGCTACTCCCTACTACTACTCGTCCTACGAGACTGAGAACGAGAGCGTCAGGAGCGGAAAGGAGAGCGTCGTCATTCTTGGAAGCGGTCCGAACCGCATCGGCCAGGGGATCGAGTTCGACTACTGCTGCGTGCAGGCGGTGCTAGCCCTGCGCGAAGCCGGTTACGAGACCATCATGATCAACTCGAACCCGGAGACGGTCTCCACCGACTTCGACGTCAGCGACAAGCTCTACTTCGAGCCGCTGACCCTGGAGGACGTGCTCGAGGTGGTGAGGCTGGAGCGCCCCAAGGGCGTGATCGTGCAGCTCGGCGGTCAGACGCCCCTCAAGCTGGCGCGCGCTCTCGATGAACTCGGGGCTCCCGTGCTGGGCACCTCGGTCGACGCGATCGACAGGGCCGAGGATCGCGATCGCTTCGCCGACGCCTGCCGGAAGATCGGCGCGCGCATGCCTCCGAACGGCATTGCCAGGAGCGAGGAGGAGGCGCTGGCCGCGGCCCGCGAGATCGGCTTTCCCGTACTGGTCAGACCCAGCTACGTGCTGGGGGGCAGGGCCATGCGCATCGTCTACGACGAGGAGGCCCTTGCCCGCTATTTCGCGGAGGCGGCTCGGGCTTCGGAATCCCATCCCGTGCTCGTGGACTCGTTCCTGGAGGACGCCTTCGAGGCCGACGTGGACGCGCTCTGCGACGGCGAGGAAGCGTTGATCGGCGGGATCATGCAGCATATCGAGGACGCCGGCGTGCACTCCGGAGACTCTGCCTGCGTGCTTCCCCCGTACCTGCTGCCCCGCTCGATTCTCGACGAGATTTCGGAGCTCACGAAACGTTTCGCCCTCGAGCTCGGCGTGGTCGGGCTCATCAACGTCCAGTACGCGATCAAGGACGGGCTCATCTACGTTCTCGAGGTCAACCCGAGGGCGTCTCGCACGGTTCCGTTCGTCGGCAAGGCCACGGGAGCTCCACTGGCCAGGATCGCGGCTCGGCTCATGGCGGGCGAACGGCTCGCCGACATGGAACTCGATCCCGACCCCCCGCTGACCGGAATCGCGGTCAAGGAGGCCGTCATGCCCTTCGACCGCTTCGACGTGGACATAGTGCTCGGTCCCGAGATGCGTTCGACGGGGGAGGTGATGGGTTTCGACGACACCTTCGGCATGGCCTTCGCCAAGGCCCAGCTCGCTGCGGGCAACGTCCTTCCTGAGAGCGGCAGGGTCATCTTCACCGTGAACGACGGCGACAAGGAGACCATCACGCCCATCGTCAGACGGTTGCAGGACCTGGGCTTCGAGATCGCGGCCACCAAGGGAACCCGCGATCACCTGCGCAGGCTGGGTATCCCGGCTGCGAGGGCGAACAAGGTGGGCGAGGCGCGGCCCGATATTGTGGACGAGATCGTCTCGGGCGAGGTCGCGCTGCTCGTCAACACGCCGCTGGGCGAGAAATCCCAATTCGACGACTACAAGATGAGACGGTCGGCCATAATGCACCGCGTACCCTACCTCACCACGATGTCCGCACTGTCTGCGGCCTGCGACGCGCTCATCGCCCTCAGAGGCCGCCGCCGCAAGGTCAGGACCGTGCAGGAACGGCTGGCGCGAGTCCCGGCGGGGGTGTGAAGACCGGCCTGCGCGAGGGCCGACGCGTGAGGACCGGCCGGGGATGACGCCGGACAGCGAAACGGCGCCGACCGGATTCTTCCTCCACCCCGAATCGTCCCGCCACGACACGGGCTGGGGGCACCCGGAGCACCAGGGCCGGCTGCCCGCGATCGCGAGCGCTCTCGGTGCGGACCTCCTCCTCCTCCACGACAAGGTGGAACAGCTCGAAGCGGAGGCCGCCGGTCGCGAGGAGCTGGAGCGCGCGCACTCCGCCGAGCACCTTGCGGTGGTCGAAGGCGCCTGCGCTCGGGCCGCAAGGGACGGAAAGCTGGTAGCGCTCGATCCCAGCACCGTGGTGTCGGGAGGGAGCTGGCCGGCGGCGACAGGCTCCGCAGGCGCCGCGCTCGCAGCGGCCCGCGAGGTGGCCGCCGGCAAGCTGGCCAACGCTTTCGTGGCTGCCAGACCGCCCGGTCACCACGCCACCCGCGACCACTCCATGGGATTCTGTCTGGTGAACAACGTGGCCGTGGCCGCGCACGGACTCCAGGCCGAGGGGCTTGCGGAGCGGGTCCTGATAGTCGACTGGGACGTACACCACGGCAACGGAACCCAGGAGATCTTCGAGGCGGACCCCTCGGTTTTCTTTCTCTCGCTCCACCAGTCGCCGCACTACCCGTACACGGGAGACACCGGCCAGACCGGAGTCGGTGCAGGGAAGGGGTTCACGATGAACGTCCCCCTCCCGGCCGGAACGCCCGCGCCGACCTACCGTTCCCGTTTCGAGGAGGCTCTCGACCGTTCTCTCTCTCGTTTCACTCCCGATTTCGTCCTCGTCTCGGCGGGTTTCGACGTCATGGCCGGAGATCCGCTGGGATCGATGACGCTCGAGCCCGCGGACCTCGCCTGGATGACCCGCAAGGTCATGGAAGCTGCGGACCGGGCCTGCGCCGGGCGCGCGGTGGTGACGCTCGAAGGAGGATACGCTCCCAAGCGCACCGCCGAAGGCGTGGTGGCGGTGGTGAGGGCTCTGGCCGGGGCTTAGGCGGCGTCGGACGGTGCGCGGTCGTAATTCGGGCCGGGGCCGTGTAGATTTGCAGACGTTCCAGACCCGCACTCCTGAACCGGACCGACGCCCATGAACAACGATGTCGCAACCCCCCTTCTGTGCACCGAAGCGGGTGTCCGCCGAGTCCAGAAGGAGCTCCGTGGCTCAGGCGTCGACGGCTGGCTCCTGTACGAGTTTCACGGGGTCAACCCGATCGCGGTGACCATGCTGGGGCTGGGGAAGACGACGCGACGGGCGTTCGTGCTCATCCCGGCGGAAGGCGATCCGGTTGCTCTCATCCACGCCATCGAAGCCTCTTCGTGGCGGCACTGGCCCTTCCCCACCGTGAGCTATTCCGGCTGGCGCGAGCTCGACGAGCGACTCGCCGATCTGCTCGAAGGTAGGAAGCGCCTCGCCGCGGAGGTTTCGCCGGGGGGCGCGGTGCCCACGCTCGACTACCTTCCCGCCGGCATCGGGGGGGTGATTCTCTCACACGGCGTCGAGCTGGTCTCGTCGGGCGACCTGGTGTCCCGCTTCCACTCCGTCCTCAGCGAGAGCCAGGTGGCCCAGCACCGCGAGGCCGCCAAGATCGTCGCCTCGGTCGCCGAACACGCCTTTGCGCGCGCCGCCTCCGCCATCCGAGCGGGATCGCCCACCTGCGAAGGGGCGCTCACCGAGTGGATCGTTTCCGAACTGACCCGGACGGGGCTCGTGGTCGGACCGTCGTGCATCGTCGCCATCGGACCCCGCGCGGCGGATCCCCACTACGCGCCCATCGGTGACGGCGAGACGATCTCCGCCGGCGACCTTCTCCTCATAGATCTCTGGGGATCGCATGAAGGCGGCGCCTACGCCGACCAGACCTGGATGGGATTCATGGGCAGAGAACCCGACGGGCGCACCGTGGCGATCTGGGAGGCCGTGCGCGAAGCCCGCGACGGCGCGGTACGCTTCCTCCGCGAACGCTGGGCCGAGGGCGCCGAGACGAGAGGCAGCGAGGTGGACGACGTGGCCAGGGCAGTGATCGACGAGGCAGGCTACGGAGAGTTCTTCGTTCACCGGCTCGGCCACTCGATGGACATCGATCTCCACGGCAGCGGTCCCAATCTCGACAACCTCGAGACCCGCGACGACCGGGTTCTCCTTCCCGGGGTCGCTTTCTCGGTCGAACCAGGCATCTACGTGCCCGACGACATCGGCGTCCGCAGCGAGATCAACGTCCATATGGGTCCGGACGGCCCCGAGGTGACCCCCCCCGACCCGCAGGAGTCGATCTTCCTCTTCTCGGTCGCGGATTGAGCGTGCCGATTTGAGCCGAACTCTCGTCGAGGTGGCGCTGCCACTCCCCATACACAAATCTTTCACATACAGGGTCGCGGGTCCGCTTCCCCAGCTCGGCACCCGGGTCATGGTGCCCTTTCGCCGGGAAACGCTCATCGGCTGGGTCACGGGGGGCGCATCTCCCGATGCGAACGAGCTCAAGCCCGGCTCCATCCGACCGGTTCTGGCGGTTCTCGACGACGGCCTGCCCGCCGTCTCCCCCGAAATATTCGATATCTGCCGGTGGATGGCCGAGTACTATGCCGCCTCCGAGGGCTTCTGCTTCCGCGCGGCCCTGCCGACGGTTCTATCCGATTCCTCCCGTGAACTCCTGGTCGTTACCGGCGAAAGGGCCGTCGACGCCAAACCGCGAGAGGCCCGCGTTCTGGCAGCGGTCTTCGCGCGATCCCGCCCCGTATCGGCGAAGGTGATCGCCCGCGAACTCGGGATGGGCTCCATCTGGCCCGAAATCCGCTCCCTGACCGAACGAGGCGCGCTCAGGATGGAGACCTTCCCGCCGCGAGATCCGCTCCCGCGAACCGTCCGCGCGGTCGCTCTCGTCCGCACCATCTCGACCCTCGAGGAACGCGACGCCACTTTCGGCAGGGCACTTCGTCAGCGCGAGTTCTACGAGAGACTCGAATCCGGGGGCGGAGAGGCGAGACTCGCAGCAGTTACCGGAGCCTGGGGGTTTTCAAGAGGAGTCGTGACCGGTCTCGAGAAGAAAGGGCTCGTCCAGGTCCGGGATCTCGAGGAGGTGCGCGATCCGTTCGCGGACTTACCCAAGCCCCCTCCGAAGCTGACTCCGACCCGCGACCAGGCCGCAGCCACGGAGGCGCTGGTCGGCGCACTCCGGAGGAGCCGGCCCCGACCCTTCCTCCTCCACGGCGTGACCGGCTCGGGCAAGACCCTCGTCTACATCGACCTTCTGCGCGAGACCCTGGCGCGCGGCGAAGGCGCCCTCGTCCTGGTACCGCAGATCGCCCTCACGCCGCAGACGGTTCGGCGCTTCCGAGCGCACTTCCCGGACGACGTGGCCGTTCTCCACTCCGGCCTCTCCGACGGCGAACGCTTCGACGCCTGGCGACAGCTCAGACGGGGGAAACGCCGCATCGCGATCGGAGCCCGTTCCGCCATCTTCGCCCCGGTCCGAAACCTGGGGGCGATCATCGTCGACGAGGAGCACGACTCCAGTTACAAGCAGAACGAGACGCCCGCCTATCTGGCCCGGGATCTGGCGGTGGTGCGCGCGCACCGCTCGGGCGCGGTCTGCGTGCTCGGCAGCGCCACCCCTTCTCTCGAGAGCTGGCAGAACGCCCGAGCCGGCAAGTACGTGAAGCTCGATCTTCCCCGGCGCGTCGGCGGAGGCAGGCTTCCCAAGGTGAAGGTCGTCGATCTCCGCGAGACCCGGTCCGTGCTCTCTCCGCGACTGACGGCGGCCGTGAACAACCGTCTCGACCGCGAGGAGCAGAGCATCCTGCTGCTGAATCGGCGCGGGTACTCGTCGTTCGTGCAGTGCCGCGAGTGCGGCGAAGTGGATGTCTGTCCCAACTGTTCGATCTCTCTCACCTTTCACCGCAGGAACCGCGTCGTGACCTGCCATCACTGCGGGCACTCCGTCGCGGCCCCCGACCGGTGTGGTCTGTGCGGGGGCGACGCGCTCTCGTACAGGGGACTGGGCACGGAGCAGGTCGAGCGCATCGTCGCGGAGCAGTTTCCCGGGGCCCGGATCGCGCGCATGGACCTCGACACGACCTCCGGGAAGTGGGCTCACCGCGACATCCTCGACCGGGTGGAGGCCGGAGCGGTTGACATCCTGCTCGGCACGCAGATGATAGCCAAGGGGCTCGACTTCCCCCGGGTCACGCTCGTGGGTGTGATCAACGCCGACATCGGCATGCACCTTCCCGATTTCCGAGCCACCGAACGCACCTACCAGCTCATCAGTCAGGTCGCCGGACGGGCCGGACGAGGACCGCTGGGCGGGGCCGTCATCGTCCAGACCCGCCTTCCCGACCACTTCGCCATCACCGCTGCTGTAGACCACGACTACGCCGCCTTCGCCGAACGGGAGCTCGGTCATCGCGCGCTTCCCGCCTATCCGCCCTTCGTCCGCCTGATGAAGGCCGTGCTCTCCTCTCCCGATCGCGAACGCGCCTGCGAGTGCGCCGAATCCGCGATGGGCTGGGTCCGCGACTGGGTGTGCGAGCAGGGTCTCTCCGACACCGTCGAGGTACTGGGGCCGGCCCCCGCTCCCATCGAAAGGCTCCACGGTCGCTGGCGCTGGCACCTCCTCGCTCGTTCTTCCTCGCCGAGGGCGCTCGGGGTCCTGTGCACGGCTCTCGCCCGCGACTACTCGCTCCCTGCGGGCGACCTCAGGCTTGGAATCGACAGGGATCCGGTCGCGCTGATGTAGGCGGGGGGCCAGACCCTCCGGTTTCGCCGCTGCCGCGTTCGTGGTGACGACCTACGCCGACGACACGGACTCGCTCACCGCTTACTACGGAAGCGGCCGAATGGGGATGCTGCCGATCCCGGCCGAGCTTGCGGAGGCCGCCAAAGCGACAGTCGGCCCGAAGATCGGGACGGACGGACAGGGCGACATCGTGCTATCGGCCATCGCCGACATCAGGCTCGGTGGGCACGGAGGCTACTTGGTTGCTGGTGCGGTGATCGACCCCGCAACGGGGTGCTACGCAACGATCCGCAATCCCGAGAAGAACATGTTCGCCTACGAGTTCCGCGGCGTCTACGCCGACAGTGCGGTGGTTGCCGTCGCGGCCTACGAGGAAGGGCAGGAGCTGGGGCGCAGGGTGATTGACTACTACGATTACGCCGACAAAGTGGCGCTCTACCCGCTGCGCCGGGTCAACGGCGAGCCGTGCGCGGGGATGCTGGCTGACGACAATAAACTGACACTATCCGGTGGAGGCCGCGCTTAAGGGGTACCAGGCTACCCCAAGGTTGTCACGCGCCTGGTGATCTACCGGCTGGAACCGGGCTTCCCCGGGGATTCCGTGCACCCCAAGTCGTCCTATCCGGCAAGCTCCTCCGGCTCGGGCGGTTCACCTCCCATCCCTCGCTGTCGCGACGCTCCGAATGGCGCCGCGTCCCGCTGAGCCGCTGCCCTCGGCTTGACCCGCACACCTCCTCTGCGCAGATTGCGGCACCCTCGAAGCGCCGGGAGGGTAGCAGGCCGGGTTGGAGACGATCCATCCGCCCGAGGGCTGGCCGAACGAGCACATCGAGGAGATTCGAACCGTGGGATGCCTGGCACTGAACGCGTCGTATGAGCCGCTGACCATCGTGCCGTCCCGCCGCGCCGTGCGCCTGGTGCTCGACGGCAAGGCCGAGATCCTCGAAAGGGAGGGCGACCGGAGATTTCGGTCCGAGAGGCGCGTGGTGCCCTGGCCTGCGGTAATCAGACTCGTCTCCTTCGTGTATGTGCCCAGAAAGTTCAGGCGCCAAGTCACCAACACCTTCCTCTTCGCGCGCGACCGCTACACCTGCATGTATTGCGGCAGGCACCGCCGAGAACTTGGAGGTCGCGAGTTCCTGACGCGGGACCACGTGCTGCCCATCTCGCGCGGCGGGACCAATGCCTGGGAAAACGTGGTCACGAGCTGCTCGCGCTGCAATTGCCGCAAGGGAAATCGCCTGCCTGCCGAGACGGGGATGACGCTGCTCGCTCAGCCGCGCGAGCCCGACTACGTGAGTCTGGTCTGGGTCGTGCGTCGAGTGACCGAGACGCAGGCGCGCTACGTGAAGATGTTCTACGGGGAGGAAGCTCTCGCGGCGTTGACCGGGAGCGGACTGGGCCTGGGGAAATGACGCGGACCGCCGGACGGTCGGACCGTGCCCCGCGCGCTCCACCGCCCGGAGCCGCCACCATCCGGGACCCGAGCAGGACGTCCGAGGCGCGGCTCATCAGGCGCTGGCGTTTTCGCGCCAGCCACGCTTACCGTCGCTTGGACTGGTCCGAAGAGCGCAATCTCCGGCGGTTCGGATCTCTCGCCCGCCCGCATGCGCACACCTGGACCGTGGAGGCTCGCGTAGTCGGTCGCGTGGATGCCGAGACGGGTTTCCTGGTCGACCTGGCTCTGCTCGACTCGGCCTGGGAAGGGTTGACCGCCGACTGGGACGGGGCCGACCTCGACTCCCTTCTCCCCGAAGGAACCGTGCCCTCCGCGGAAGAGATCGCGCGCTGGGCGTATCTCGCGCTCGTCCCGGCGGTGCCTGCCCCGGCCCGTCTGGAAATGATCGCCGTCTGGGAGGACGAGGATCTGGGCGCCGAATATCCCGCGGCGTCCTTTCAACATCCCCCGAACACGGGGTGTCAATGAAAACGGACCCTCGGGGAGACGGCGAGCTGGTTCGTCTGGCGCGCGACGGAGTCACGGAAGCATTTTCCGCTCTCGTCGAGCGATACCAGCGGACGGCCTACGTCGTAGCCCTTTCGGTGACCGGCACGCACGAGGAGGCGGAGGACGCGGCCCAGGAGTCATTCATGGTCGCCCTCCAGAAGCTCGACGAATGCCGGAAGCCGGATCGGTTCGCAGGCTGGTTTCTGACGATCGTCCGCAACCGATCCCGGAATCTGGTCAGAAGAGAGGCGCTCCGGGCCACGGACGAATTGCCGCCCGGAGCCCGCTCGCGCGACCCGACGCCGGATCGTTTCGCTGAGACGGTCGAGCTGCGGGACGGCCTCCGGGCCGCGTTGGACATATTGACGGAGGTGCAGAAAGAGGTGGTCGTTCTCCACGACATCGAGGGGTGGAAGCACCGCGAGATCGCCGTGAAGCTCGGGCTTCCCGCAGGAACGGTCAGATCGCACCTGCACTTCGCGAGAAAACATATGAGAGTGGAACTTACCAAGCGGGGCCTCGCCCCGGGATCATGAGGACAGAGACATGAGATACGGTGGCCCCGAAAGGGAGGCGAACCGGCTCGGCGAGGCGTTCGAGCGTCTCGACCCCGCCCGTACCGACCCGGCTTACTGGGTGCGTTTCCGAGAGACGGTTCTCTCGCGATCCCTCCCCGAACTGGCGCGCCGTCGGCGCACAGCGCCGCTCTCGCTCGGCGAGGTGATGTCGGCCTGGGCGCGGGCCCTCCTGCCTGCGGCCGCGGTCACTGCCGCCGTCGGCGCCTTGCTCATCAGCCGCCCGCCGACCGGGGACGCCGGAATGCAGGCCGGTAACGGACCCGGCGGCGCGATGGTGGGCGTGGAAGAGCTCCTCGTTTCCGGGATAGAGGGCGCGACGATTCCCGCCACCCTTGACGCGGCCGGCCGTAGCGGTGCCGGCGTGGTCATGTTCGCCTCGGACGGTTTCTGAAAATGACCCGAACCGGAGTGCGCCTGGTTACAGGCACGGTGATCGCCATGGTGCTGGTGGCGGGTCTCCTCGTCGGATTCGCTTTGGGGCGCGGGTCCGGAGCGGGAGTCGCCGCCGACGTCGAGCCTCGGCCCACCGAGGACCGGACCGAAGACGAGGACGAGCGCGGTCGCAGAGGCCGGACGCCGATGTACGAGCAGGTGAATCCCACCGAAAACCAGCTCGCCCGCATCGACTCCATCCTGGCTCACCAGCGCAGTCGCATGAGGGAGCTGCACGACGAATTCGAGCGGGAGTACGACCCTCGTTATCGGGAGCTGATCATCGAGACCCGAGAAGAGATCAAGGCGGTTTTCACCGAGGAACAGGCCGACCGTTACCAGACGCTGCTGGACGAATACGACCGCAGGCGGGCGGAGCGGGAGGAGGCCCGGCGTCGGAATACCGGAGGCGAGGACGGCGATGGTCGCCCGAACGGCTAACGAATCAACCGCGGCCCGGGTCCGTAGATTGGCTGTCGAACTTCAGGAGACTTAACTTGTCGCAATCGAATCACCGGACGACGGATCGAAGGACGAAAGGCGTGCGGGCTGCGTTCGGTACCGCCTGCTCGATCGGCGTTATCGCCTTCCAGGGTGCCGTCGCTCCCGTGTTAGGTCAACCCGTCCAGCCCGGCGAGAGCGTCACCCTGGACCGGGCGGTTTCCATCGCTCTTGACCGCTCTCCCCAGATGCTGCAGCAGGAGCAGGCCGTCGAGAACGCTTCGCTGGCCAAGCGCTCGGCGTGGGCTTCCTTCCTGCCCAGCGTCAACGCCAACAGCAGCGGGTCGCTGCGCTCTTCGCGCGTTCTCGATCCCAACACCGGGCAGATCGTAGCGGGAAGCTCGGACTCCTACAGCGCCGGCCTCTCGGCCAGCGTTCCCATTTTCCAAGGCGGGAGCCGCTTCATCCAGCTCGGCTCCGCGGACGCCGATCAGCGGGCGGCTCTGGCGCGCAGGGAGAACCAGCGTCACAACGTCATCCTCCAGACCAAGAACCTCTTCTTCGGCGCTCTTCGGCAGGAGGAGCTCGTCGAGGTCCGTCGCACGCAGCTCGAGCGCACCAGGCAGAACCTCGAGCTCGTGGTCACCCGTCTCCGGGTGGGACGGGCCACGATTTCCGATTCTCTGCGGGCGCGACTCGACGTGGTGAACGCGCGTCAGGCGCTTCTCGAGACCGAGACGGCGTTGCGGGCGGCGCGCATCTCCCTCGGTCGTCAGGTCGGGATCTCCGCCCCAGTGGTGCCCGAGCTCCCGTCCGATCTGGCACCGACACCGCTGCCGCTTACGGACGACGAGATCATGGCGCTCGCCGAGGAATCGTCGCCTACGGTGGTCGCGGCGGTCGAGGCGGCGGATGCATCGGCGGCGGCCGTGTCCGTCAACCGGACCGCCTACCTGCCCAACATCAACCTCAACAGCGGGTATAGCTGGAACAACCAGGAGAGGTCCTTCACCGGCGGTTCCACGAGCTGGAACATGGGGCTTTCGGTTTCATACCCGATCTTCAACCGCTTCCAGCGCGAGTCCAACCTCGATAGGGCGCAGATGACTCTGAGGGTCGCGAGGCTCCAGAAGGAAGATGCGCGGCTGGCGGCCCGCCAGGAGGCCGATGCCGCCCTCAACACTTTGCGCACGGCGGAGCTCGGCATCGAGATCGCCGAGGAGGCGGTCGTCGTCGCCGAAGAGGATTTCAGGGTCGTGAGACAGCGCTACGAGGCCGGCGTAGCGACGATCCTCGACATCCTCGTTTCACAAGCCGCGGCGGATCAGGCAGGGGCCGATCTCGTCGGGGCGCGTTACGACTACACGCTGGCCCGGGCTTCGCTCGAGGCCGTTCTCGGGAGGGAGTTGCGATGAACGACGTGATTATCAAGACCCAAAAGCTGACCAAGCACTACTTTCTCGGCGCGGAAACCGTGAAGGCGGTGCGCGATGTCGATCTGGAGATCAGGCGGGGTGAGTTCGTCGCCATCATGGGTCCCTCGGGTAGCGGGAAGTCCACCTTCATGAACATGATCGGATGCCTGGACACGCCGACCTCCGGCGACTACTGGCTCAACGGCGAACAGGTCAGCAAGCTCTCCGACAATCGCCTCGCCAACGTCCGCAACCGCCAGATCGGCTTCGTCTTCCAGACCTTCAACCTGCTGCCTCGGGCGACCGCGCTGCACAACGTCGAACTTCCGCTCATCTACGCGGGAGTGGGATCGCGCGAACGAACCCGCCGAGCGAAGGAGAAGCTCGAACTGGTGGGGCTCGGGGATCGCATGGCTCACCGCCCGCCCGAGATGTCGGGCGGACAGCGCCAGCGGGTCGCCATCGCGAGGGCCCTGGTCAACGACCCGGCGATCCTGCTGGCGGACGAGCCCACCGGCAATCTCGACTCGCAGACGAGCGCCGGCATCCTCAAGCAGTTGCAAGCCCTCAACGACAACGGTCAGACGATTGTCGTCGTAACGCACGAACACGACGTAGCCGCCCTCGCCAAGCGGCAGGTCCATCTCCTCGACGGGAAGATCTGGAGCGACTTCCTCAACGAGTTGCAAGGAGCGCCGGCATGAAGACCCACGCCCGTTTCCCTCTCCTCCCGACTCTCTCGAGCGGCCTCCTTCTGGCGGCGGCTCTCGGGGCCTGTACTTCGTCCGAACCGATCGAGGAAGGTCCCGCCTACGAAACCGCGTCGGTCGAAAGGGGCACCCTGACCATCACGACCGAGGCGACCGGAGAGGTCGAGCCCATCCGCAGGGTCGAGGTCAAGTCCAAGGCTGCTGGCGAAGTGCTGCGCCTGTTCGTGGACGTAGGCGACGACGTCGAGCCGGGCGCTTTGCTCGCCGAGATCGATCCGCGCGACGTCCAGAACGGGTTCAACCAGGCCGAGGCGGACCTGGGTGTGGCGAAGGCGCGCATGGGTAACTCCGAAGCGGAGCGCAATCGCTCGAACGAGCTGCTCGCGGCGGGAGTCATAACGCCGTCGGAGAACGAAGCCGCCCAGCTCGACTACGCCAACGCTCAGGCGAATCTGGTGAAGGCGACCACCAACCTGGAACTCGCACAGCTTCGGCTGAACGACGTCCGCATCCGGGCACCAATGGCGGGCACCATTCTGCAGAAGAACGTCGAAGAGGGCTCGGTCATCCAGTCCGCCTCCGGCAACGTCTCCGGCGGCACGACCCTCTTCGTCATGGCCAATCTCAACGAGATGCAGGTGCGCACCCGGGTGGACGAGACCGACATGGGTCAACTGACCGCCGGCATGACCACTTCAGTGCAGGTCGAGGCCTACCGGGACACCAACTTCCCAGGACGGCTCGACAAGGTCGAACCACAGGCCGAGGTGATCCAGAACGTGACCATGTTTCCCGTCATCATCTCCCTGCCCAACAGCACGGGCCTGCTCAGGCCCGGGATGAACGCCGAGGTGGAGATCTTCATCGACGAGGCGCGAGATGTGCTTCTGGTGCCGAACACCGCGATCGTTCAGACGGCGGACGTGGGCCCGGCGGCGATGGCGCTCGGACTGGATCCCGACGCCCTCGATCTCGGCAGCATCATGCGGGCGGGCTTCGCCGGCCGCGAAGGGGGCGCGATGGCTGGCGGCTTCGGAGGCGGCGCGGCCGACGGCGTAGGTGCCGGAGCGCTCCGGACCGGCAACGCTCCGTCATCTGCGGGTGCGAGCGCGGCTGCTTCGACCGGCGAGTCCGGCGGATCGACGCCTGAAACCGGAAACCGCAACGGGGGCGGCCGCCCGATGACGGCCGAGGCCTTGGCGGCCGGAGGGGTGAACGGGTCCGGTGGCAACGGCGCCAACGAGAGCGGTGGTGAGTCGGGGGCTCAGGATGCCGGCTCCGACCAGGCTCTGCCGACGGGCACGGCGGCGGTCCAGCGGCTCAGGGCCCAGGCGGCCGCCGGCGAGATCACCCAGGACTCGATGCGCGCCCTGCTGGGCGCGATGCGCTCGATGGGCGGCGGTATGGGCGGAGCGATGCCGGGTGGCGGAGTGTTGGGAACGGGCATGCCGAATCAGGCGCGCGAATCACGCCCGGCCGTGGTCTTCGTCCTAGGCGACGACGGCCTGCCCGTGCCTCGTCTCGTCCAGATCGGTCTCAACGACTGGGACCGAACGGAGGTGGTCGACGGGATCGAGATGGGCGAGACCCTGGTGGTGGTGGGGGCCGCGCAGCTTCGCGCCCAACAGGAGGCGTGGTTGAACCAGATGCGCGCACGCTTCGGGGGCGGCTCGTCGCCCCTGCCGGGCGGCAGAGGCGGACGTCGCTGATCGTCCGGCAAAGAACTCGGGAGACATCGGATGCTGATCATTGAGATCGTTCTCGTAGCCATGGCCGCGATCAAGGCCAATGTCCTGCGTTCCGTGCTGACCACCTTGGGCATCGTGATCGGAGTCGGAGCGGTGATCGCCATGGTCGCCCTCGGCGAAGGCGCCCGCCGCCAAGTGGAGGATGACATCAACAGGATCGGCACCACCGTCCTGACCATTCGTCCGGGGCAGCAGTTCTGGGGTGGAGTGGGGCGCGGCGACGCCGACCTCTCGGTGGAGGACGCCGAGGCTCTCAGAGCCGAGACTCAGGGTCTGCTCAAGATCTCGCCCGAGATCTCCTCCCGCCACACCACGGCCTATCTGCGTTGGAACACCTACCGGCAGGTCACCGGAGTCTGGCCGGAGTACTTCGATATCTACAACCACGGCATAGAGCACGGCCGCCTCTTTCACCAGGGCGAGGTGAACGGCAGGCAGAGGGTCGCGGTGCTCGGTTCGAACATCCCGAACGAACTCGGAGAGACCCCACCGGAAGATCTGATAGGCGAGCGCATCCAGATCAGGGGGATCGGCTTCGAGGTGGTCGGCGTACTGGAAGAGAAGGGAGACGTAGGCTGGTACCGACCCGACGACCAGATCTTCATTCCGCAGTCCACGGCCCAGTACAGGGTCATGGGCGGCCGCGACCGACTGAGCTCGATCTACGCCTCGACCGAGACGGTGGCCGAGCTCGATTTCGCCTACACCGAGATCGATCGGGTCATGCGCCGCGAACACCGCATCCGCCCGGGCGACGATCCGGACTTCAACGTACGCAACTCGGCCGAACTCATCGAGACCTTCAACGAGGCGAACGAGACCTTCGGCTATCTGCTCGCCGGCATCGCCGGGGTGAGCCTTCTCGTCGGCGGAATCGGCATCATGAACATCATGCTGGTCTCGGTTACCGAACGCACCCGGGAGATCGGCATCCGCAAGGCGCTCGGCGCCACCCGGCAGGCGATACTCTCCCAGTTCCTGGTGGAGGCCTTCACCCTATGCCTGCTGGGCGGCCTGCTCGGCGTCGCCTTGGGCTACGGCGCTTCCGAGTTCGCCAAAGACCGGTTCGGATGGGAGCTCGTCGTCTCCCCCGAGACAGTGGCCCTCGCTCTCGGCGTGAGCGCCGGGATCGGCATCTTCTTCGGCATCTGGCCGGCCCGACGGGCATCGATACTCGATCCCATCGACGCGCTTCGCTACGAGTAGGAGCTGTTAACGGATGGTCAGCTCCATCCTTTCGCCTGCGCGCATGATCGTCAGCACGGTGCCCTCGCGTCCGGGCGAGTTGAAGGTGCGCCGCAGCTCGAGGAGCAATCCTCCTAACGCCTCTCCCCTGGCCTCGACGATCACGTCGCCCGGAACGAACCCGACCTGATCGGCCGGCGAACCTTCCTCGACATCCACCACCAGCAGGCCTCCCTCCACGCCGAAGTAGCTGCCCAGTTCGGGTGACACCTCGGTCAGCATCGCGCCTGCGACGCGGTTCCGTCCCAACAGGAAGGGGTAGAGCGGGCTGAAGTCGGGGCGCAGACGCACCGAACGAATCGAGTCTGCCAAAGTCGCCTGGGTCGCCCGTACCGCCGGGTCCAACTCCGGACGCATGAAACTGAGTCTAGTGAAGAGGGGATACCGGACCGCCGTCAGGCCAAGCGAATCCAACGCCACCGTGAGTCTCATCGGTCCGGGCCGCAGCTGAAGCACCATCGAGTCCAGCATGGTGGCGGCGTCCTGCGCGAAAGAGTAGGAGGTGACCATGGAATCCATAGCCAACGAATAGTCAGCGATCATCTCTTCCGTCATCATCCGCGGCCATACCATCTCCAGAGAATGCATCGTCCGCGGCGATACCATCTCCAGGGAATCCATCATCCGCGGCCATACCATCTCCAGGGAATCCATCGTCAGCGGCCATACCATCTCCAGGGAATCCATCGTCCGCGGCCATACCACGCGAAACGAGTCCAGCATGTCGCCGGCGTCCCCGACCGACACGCTCAGCGGCGCCGCCACCGGCACCACGGTGAGCTCGCGGGTCTCACCCTCGTTCTCGAGGAGCAACCGAACCGATTCGCCGACCTGGAAACGGGGACGCAGACTTCGATTTCCGCTCAGCAAATCGGAACCGGGCCGGTCGTTGACTTCGAGTATTCGGTCACCGACCCGGACTCCGGCGAGCGCGGCCGGTCCGTCCGGGACCACCCAGGAGACATATACCTCCCTCACGTTGCCGCCCGGTCGGACGAAGCTCGTGAGCGATATCGCCAGCCAGCCCCTCTCGACCTCGGCGACCGGTGCGCGCTCCTGCACCGGAAGGGCGTGGGAGTCGCTCGGTCCGAGTGCGCTCAGGGCGCAGGCGACAGCAGCGGTGGAGAAAAAGGTGGAAGCGGCGCGTCTGCGAGTCAGGTTCATCAGTATGCTCCTGTGGTTGACGATATCGAACGGATGGTGGCTTCCCGCTCGCCCATTACCGAAACAAGCAGTCCGTTCAGGTAGGGGTCCCCCGGCAACTGCCTAAGAGCGGCCTGGCTCACGGCGGCGACGTGTTCGAGCGCGACGAAACGTCTGTGAGGGTCGAAGACGGGAGCTCCTCCGGCACCACCGACGGTGAGATCTTCAAGGTGGGCCCGAAGGGAGATGTAGCGGGCCTCGGTCAAGAGCAGGGCCTCGACCGTCTCCTCCGGCGTGGTCAGTGAGTTGACGGAAGCCAAGGCGTCTACCGCCCCGCCTGCGGAGGCGGTCTCTTCCGAGCTCGAGCCGAACTGCGCCCCGGTGAAGGCTCCGCCGAAAAAGACGATGAGCGCTGCGGCTGCGGTCATCCAGCTTCCGCGCAACCGGGTCGCCCAGGTTCCAGGCCATCCGCCGGGACGGCTCGCGCCGCCGTGAATCCCCGCGATGCCGTCCGTGCGACCGTCACTTATGAGGCCTTCCGCCCGGAGGCGCGCCTCGAGGACTGGCCAATCGCCGGGAGGAGGCGCCAGGTCGGGCAGGTTTCCCAGGGCTTCGGTCTGATCCCTGAGTCCTGCGAGTTCGGACCTGCATACGGTGCAGTCTCCGATGTGATTGGTCTCTTCCGGGCTGCCGTCTTCACCGACCAGCCGGGCCAAGGTTTCTCGATTTAGGTGCCCCATGCTCCAACTCCGTATTCCGGTTCGCTCACCGTTTGGGTGAGCATGTTTCTCATCTTTGCGCGTGCCTTGAAGAGCTGTGACTTCGACGTGCCCGACGTGACCCCGAGCTTACGACCGATCTCCTCGTGCGTGAATCCCTCCACGTCGTGAAGGATGATCACCCGTCGCATCCCGAGGGGCAAACGGTCGAGGGCCCGCTCCAGCCGGTGCCTGAGGAGCGGGTCGCCGGTCCGTGCCTCGATCCTCCGGTCCAAGGCGACGAACTCCTCTCGTTTCCTGCGAGCGTCGGCGGAGCGGACCTCCTGCAGGGCCGCGTTCACGGCGATCCGATGCACCCAAGTCGAGAAACGAGCCTCTCCTCTGAAGCGATCCAGCGCCCCGAACACCCTCATCCACACCTCCTGCGTACAGTCCTCGGCCGAATTGTCATCGCCCACTATTCGACGCACGACGGCATACACCCGAGGCGAGTAGCGATCATACAGAACCTTCACCGCCTCGGGGTCTCCCCTGGCGGCGCGTCTGATCACCTGGCTTTCGCTCGGCCCGCGAGCTGGTTTTCGGCCCATGTGCAAATATGACTTCGACGTGCGTTAAACGGTTGCCCCGGGCGCCGGACCGCAGTTTACCGGCATCGGCGGGGTGAGCATGTCGCCGATCCCGCACCCGCTGGACGGTCAGGAGCCGCGACCGTAATTTGACGCACCCTCGCCGACGCCCGCTCCGACCGACAAGCCGACGGTACCGGACGTCCTTTCCTCGGCAAGCCACACTCACATGACCTCCTCCTCGACCAGGGCCGAGGCTCTTCCCGCTACCGACCTCGGATTCGAGGGAACCGTCGATCCGCAGGCGACCCCGACCTTTCCAGGAGCGAGCCATCTCGAGTGCAGCGCGACCGGCGAGCGCTTCGAGAGCGAGCAGCTCATCCGCCTCTCTCCTGCGGGCAAGCCGCTTCTCGTCCGCTACCACCTCGCCCCTCTCCGAGGCGTCTTCACCCCCGAGAGTCTCCGAGGGCGAAGGTCCGATCTTTGGCGCTACGCGGAGGTTCTGCCGGTGCGTCGGCCCGAGTGCAGGGTCGCCCTGGGCGAGGGCTGGACTCCGCTCATCGAGTCCGAAAGGCTGGCCGCGGCCATGGGTGTAGGCAGGCTGTGGCTGAAGGACGAAGGTCAGAATCCCACTGGCAGCTTCAAGGCGAGAGGGCTGGGGATGGCCGTATCGCGTGCGCTGGAGCTGGGCGCGAAGGCCGTAGCCCTGCCTTCCGCCGGAAATGCAGGGAGTGCGGCGGCGGCCTACGGCGCGGCGGCGGGCCTTCCCGTACACGTGGTGGTGCCCGACGACACCCCGCCGCCCATCCTGGAGGAGATGCGGGCCTTGGGCGCCGAGGTCAGGCTTATCGACGGCCTCATCAGCGACTGCGGCCGGATCGTAGCCGAGGGCGCTGCCCGCCATGGCTGGTTCGACCTCTCCACCCTCAAGGAGCCCTATCGGATAGAAGGCAAGAAGACGATGGGCTACGAACTCTTCGAGCAGCTCGGCGGGCGGCTCCCCGACGCGATCGTCTATCCCACGGGAGGCGGCACCGGGCTCGTGGGCATGTGGAAGGCGTTCGACGAGATGGAGAGCCTGGGCTGGATCGGGTCCGAACGCCCGAAGATGTTCAGCGTGCAGGCCAGAGGCTGCGCCCCGATCGTCCGCGCCTGGGAGCGAGGCGTGGAGGAAGCCGGCATGTGGGAGGACGCGCGCACTTACGCTTCCGGGCTCCGGGTCCCGGGTGCGGTCGGCGATTTCCTCATCCTCAGGGCGTTGAGGGACTCCGGGGGAGCGGCCGTCGCGGTCTCCGACTCCGATATGGCGGCATGGGTCGGGCGCATCGGACGCCACACCGGCATCTTCGCCGCGCCCGAGGGCGGTGCCACCGCCGCAGCGACCGTCGCTCTTCGCGCTACCGGGGCCGTGGTTCCGGACGACGAGGTGGCCCTCTTCATAACCGGGAGCGGACTCAAGTACGTAGGAACGGAGCCGGATGACTAGCGGTCCGGGGCCCGATCACCTGGGTCGGTTCTCGGGCCTGGTCCGCGGACTCCGCCCGGCGACCCTCGCGCTGCTGCCTGCACTGGGGTTCGTTTCGTACCCCGAGTCGCTCTCCGCTCAGGAGGTGAACGGCGTGGTAACGACCAACGAGAACGGGGAGCGAGTGGAAGGCAGCATGATCGTGCTCATCGACGCGGGGGGCGAGGTGGTCGACCGTTCCCTGACCGACGCTCGCGGAGCCTTCTCCCTGGAGGCCGACGCTCCGGGCTCGCACACGCTGCGGGTGGAACGGATCGGTTTCGCTCGCTTTGTCGACGGACCGTTCCAAGTGCCTAGGGCAGGGGTTCTCAGGCATGTCCGAGTCACTGTCCAGGCGATTCGACTGAGCGGCATCGACGTGTACGGCGCCAAGCGCTGCGACGTCCGCCCCGACGAAGGTCGAAACATGGCGCAGGTCTGGGAGGAGATACGCAAGGCGCTCGAAGCCGCGGAGTGGACAAGCGAGAACGCGGTCTACCGCTACACCCTGCTCAACTACCGCCACGTGACCGACCGTCGCAGACGGGAGGTGCTCGACGAACAGCGGAGCTTCCAGCCGTCCCGCGATGTGGCGCCCTTCTACTCCATACCGGTGGACGATCTGGTGGACGGGGGTTTCGTACAGTCTGACCACGAAGGCGGCACCATGTACTATGCGCCCGACGCCGCAGCCTTCCTCTCCCACGAATTCCTGAACTCGCACTGCTTCGGGCTGCGCTCCCGAGACGGCGAGCTCGGCCTGACCTTCGGGCCGCTCCCGGACCGGTTTCTGCCGGATATCGAGGGAACGATGTGGCTGGACATCGAGAGCGCGACCCTGGAAAAACTGGAATTCACCTACGTCAACGTCCCGAATCCGCGAGATCTGGAACCCGCCAAGGGCTTCGTGGGCTTCACGGCGATGCCGAACGGAACCTGGATAGTGAAAGACTGGGAGATCGACATGCCCATGTGGGCGCAACCTCCCGGTGAGATCTTCGGACGGGCGTTCCGACGCATCCGCGGGGGCGCCACATGGCGCGTCAGCGACCGGACCGGGACGATCGTGCTCGAAGCCGCCACCGCCACGGTCGGCGGGAGGGTCGCATACGTAACGGGTCCGGCGGCCGGTGTTCCGCCTCCGCCGCCGCCGACCTCCGTCCCGGAGCCGCCGACGTCGCCGCCCTCGCCGGCGACACCACGCTCGCTTCGCATTACGTGAGAATCGCCGGAACGGGGGAGAACGCCGAGGTGAACGCCGACGGATCCTTCGTCCTGCCCGGCCTGGCCGAGGGTCGGCAGAGCATCGAGGTGCGCCATCCGCTCCTTGACACCATGGGCTTCCGTTCCCGACTGACCGCCTTCGAGGCGACGCTCGGGTCGGTGGTCGCGCTCGATCTCGACGCTCCCCGAACGCCGGAGTCGCTCGCCTACGCCTGCTTCCCGGAGGGCGGCGACCCAGTTCGTCCGCCGCTTCTGGCCCGATTCATGGGGCGAAATGCTCCCCTTGCCGGCGCCGAGGTCGCGGTCGGATGGAGCGGAGACGTGGAGTGGCCGCGCGGTGAGAAGGGCGATCCGCCGCTCGCCATGCCGCCCCCGAACCTGCCCGAGATCGAAGGCGAAGAGCTCCGCTGGAGCCCGCAGGAAGGCCCGGAGGGGGTCGAGCTGCGCACGCTGACCGACGCCCGGGGTATGCTGGTGCTCTGTGAGCCGCCTTACGACGGGGAGGCGTCGATCACCGTGCGGCACGGCGGTGAGAGCTGGGTGCGGGACCTGCCCGAAGCCGCGAACGTGCCGGCAGTCATCCTCGTCTACAACCTCCACTGATCCTCCTGCTTCCTACGGCGATGCCCCGCTTTTTCCCGTTCTCGGCCCTCCTGGTTCTTACTGCGGTCGGCGCTCCTTCGGTCTCCCTTGCCTCGCAGGAGCCGGACACAGTCGTGGCGGAGGAGCCCGTCATCGAGCTCGACCCCATACTCGTGCAAGTGCTCGGCTCCCCCATAGGCCTGGGGTCGCCCTTTGCGGTGGCAGTCGCGGCGGGCGACGAGCTCACCGGGGCCAACGCGGGCGCACATCTGGAAGAGGCGATCCGCGCGGTGCCCGGCGTTCAGATCCAAAACCGCTTCAACATGGCCGTGGGCGAGCGGTTGTCGGTCAGGGGCCACGGTCCGCGGGCGCAGTTCGGCGTCAGGGGTGTGCGCGTGCTCGTGGACGGCATACCGGCGACGCTCCCGGACGGCCAATCGACGCTCGACCATCTCGATCTCGGCGGACTGGTGCGGGTGGAGGCGCTGCGGGGCCCGGCCGCCTCGGTGTACGGCAACGCCGCCGGCGGAGTGCTTCATCTGAGCACCCTGGACGACGGGAGCGACACGGGTCCGCTTACCCGCGTGCGAGCGGCGGCAGGATCGCACGGTCTCCTCTCGCTGCGGGGCGAGGCGGGCGACGCCTCGGGCGGCACTATCTACCGGATGGCGTACTCGCATCTGGAATACGACGGTTACCGTACCAATCCGGTGGCGAACGACGGCGGCGTCTACGGCGGCGGCAGGCGTTCCGTCGTGAACGCCGTCTGGAGCGCTCCCTTCCGAGGAGGTGTGGTCAAGGCGACCGCGAACGGTGTCGATCTGTCCGCGCTCAATCCCGGCTCACTCTCTCAGACGCTTCTCGACGAAGGAGACCGGCAGGCGTACCGCTTCAACGTGGTGAGCAAGACCGGCAAGGATGTGCGCCAGGGTCAGGGTGGAGTCTCGTGGAACGGCCCTCTGGCATCCACCGACGCCGAATTCGCCGCCTGGGGGATCTGGCGGGACGTCGACAATCCCATTCCCGGACGGGTTATCGACCTGACCCGAGCCGCCGGAGGCTTGAGGGGTCTCACAACTTCGCGTCACGAGACCGGGGGCGGGACCGTTACCCTGGGTGGAGGCGTCGAGTACCACCTCATGGCCGACGACCGCAAGAACTACGGTAACGATGGCGGGACACGCACCGAACTGAGACTCGATCAGGCCGAGAACGTGCAGGCGGCCTCGGTTTTCGGACAGCTTCGCTTCGACGGCCCCGGAGGAGTCTTCTCGGCGCTGGCGGGATTGCGCTACGACCGCATCAGCTTCAGCGCCGAGGATCGCTTCACAGCCGACGGCTTCGACGACTCAGGCTCCCGGGCCATGGACGCGCTCTCGCCGTCGGTCGGCCTGGTCGCCCGGGCCGGCGGCCTCGAGCTCTTCGCGTCGGCGGCACGCTCCTTCGAGACGCCCACGACCTCGGAGCTCGCCAACCGGGTGGACGGCGCCGGGGGCATCAATCCCGATCTGGGACCTCAGCGCGGATTTACCGTCGAAGGCGGATTTCGCGGCGACGCCAGGGGCGGAGCGATCTTCGAGGCGGTCGTCTTCCGCTCGAATCTGACCGACGAACTCGTGCCCTTCGAGGTGCCGAGCGCACCGGGACGTACCTTCTACCGCAATGCGGGAAGCTCGTCGCACTCCGGGGTCGAGCTCTCGCTCAGGGCCCTGCTCGGCGATGTCGGCAGCGTCCGGGTGGCCTACACCATGGTCAGCGCCCGTTTCGACGAGTACGCGCCCGAGGGAAACGACTACTCGGGCAACCACGTGCCGGGGCTCGCGCCGGATCGGCTCGATGCGGTGGTGTCGACGGGATCGGGCCCGGTGTTCGGGGAGCTGCGGGCGCTCTACCAGGGCAAGGTGCCCGTGGACGACGCCGGTGAACACAGCTCTCCCGCCTTTCTGACAGCCGATCTCCGTCTGGGCCTGGACGATTTCGAGACAGGCAGGATCGGCTTTTCTCCCTTCCTCGCCGTCACCAACATCCTCGACCGATCCTACAACAGCTCCGTGGTCGTGAACGCCTTCGGCAGCCGCTACTTCGAACCCGGCCCGGGGCGGACGTTTTCGGTAGGTCTCGAGATGGATCTCGGGAGGTAAGGGGAGCCCCGGCTGACGGACGGCCCGAGCCGCGCGGACGGTCCCTGACGATGGACGACGCCTACGGTCGCAGAAGGCGCGCGGCGTTCGGCGCCCTTGGGGATGGGGTCATGGTGCTGCCGGCGGCGCCCCCGCTGATTCGCTCGCGAGACGTGGAGCTGCGCTACCGCCCTGACAGCGAGCTCCACTATCTGACCGGCTTCGCCGAACCGGGAGCGGTCGCCGTTCTCGTCGGGGGCGAACGACCGCGTTTCGTTCTATTCGTCACTCCACCGAACGACCGCTCGGAGCTTTGGGAGGGCCACAGGCTTACGCCGGAGGAGGCCGGGGCTCTCCACGGGGCCGACGAGTGCCATCCCGTCGCCGAGGTCGGAGAGCGCTTGCCGGCCCTCCTGGACGAAGCCGATCCCATCTTCTTCAGAGTCGGACCGTCCGCCGAGGGCGTAACGTCTCCCGCGAGTCGTCCCACCGTCTGGATGCAGGTGGCCGCGGCCCTGGGGCGAGCGCGAACCGCCGGACAGAGGAGCGGTACCGGCCCGCGCTCGGTCGTCGATCCGGGCGAGATCCTCGACGGGCTCCGTCTGCTCAAGGATGCGAGCGAGGTCGCCCTGATCCGACGGGCGGTACGTGCGAGCGCGACCGGGCATAGGGCGGCGGCACGGGCGATCGGTCCCGGCGTCTCGGAGCGAGTGATCGAAGGCGTGCTCGAAGGAGCGTTCCGCAAGGAAGGCGCGGAGGGTTCGGCCTTCGCTCCCATCGTCGCTTCGGGCGCCAACGCCCTCGTCCTCCACTACTCCGCCAACCATCGCGCGATGAGGGACGGCGAGCTCGTGCTCGTCGACGCGGGCGCGGAGGTCGGGCGCTATGCAGGCGATCTCACTCGCACCTGGCCGGTGAACGGACGTTTCACGACGCCGCAACGCGAGGCCTACGAGGTCGTGCTCGAGGCGAGAGAGGCCGCACTCGCGGCGGTCTCGCCCGGCCGGCCCGTGTCGGATGTGCACGACGCCGCAGTCTTCGCGATCACATCCGGGCTCGTCGGACTGGGTGTTCTTTCCGGAGAGCTCGACGAACTGATCGGCGCCGAAGCCTGCAAGCCCTTCTTCCCGCACAACACCACGCACTGGCTGGGGCTGGACGTTCACGATCCGGGCGACTATGCCAGGGGCGGAGAGTCGCGAAGGCTGGAGGCGGGGATGGTCCTGACGGTCGAGCCCGGCCTCTACTTTCCGCGCGGCGCCTCCCCGGAGCGATACGCCGGCATCGGGATCCGGGTGGAAGACGACGTCTTGGTGACCGTGAAGGGGCCCGAGGTGCTATCGGCGGGGCTGCCGGTAGCTGCCGACGAGGTGGAAGCGATGGTCGGAGAGGTATGAACGAGCCCCTGGACACCGCGACCGGCAGGATCGCGCCCGGCGGCGCCCTACTCCTGGAGCGACTGCGTTCGTCGGAGCCTTTCACGGCGGTCGAGCTCCGTCCCCCTTCCTCCGGGCTCGGGCGCGAGGAGGCGATCGAATCCTGGATAGACTTCCACCACGCGCTCGGCGCACTCTCGCGGCGCGGCATCTTCACCTTCCTGACCGACAACGCCGTCGGCGTCGCCGAGGAGGAGAGCCTGACCCATGTGGCGGCCAACCTCGACTCCGCTGTCGACGTCCGCCATATCGTCCCCATTCTGACCGCGAAGCACACCCTCGACTACTGTATCACCTTCTTTGCGAGGGCGGCGGCGAGCGGTATCGACGCGGTAACGGTGACCGGAGGCGACCGCAACGTCGGCCCGCCCCGGTGCGTGGCCCACGGAAGCGACCTGCGCGCCTTGGCGAGGGAGATGTTTCCCGGCCTCGCCCTCGGCGGCTGGCTCAATCCGCACAAGCCCGCCGACCATCAGATCCCGCCTTTGGTCGACGAGTCCTCGCGGGCCGACTTCGCACTCGCCCAGATCGTCTCTCACCACTCGCTTCGGGAGGCGGAAAGCTTGCTGGAGGCGCTGGAACGAGCCGGTCTGGACATTCCCGTAGTCTTCGGCGTCTTCCATTACCGAAGCGGCAATCCTCGCACCTTGGAGACTCTCGGCCGCTACTTTCCGGTGCCCGCGCAGGCGATCACGCGTGAGTTCGAAGCGGGCGCGACTCCGGACGACCTCTGTGCGCGAACACTTCGAGCGCTCGGTTCGATCGGGGCGGACAAGGCGTATGTGAGCAACCTCTCCGCCAGACAAGCCGCCGGCAGGCTGAGACGTATCCTCGAGATGGTGTGAACGTGAAGCTCACCTGACACCGTGCGGCCATCTCCTCCAGCCGGGAATCCGGTCCGCCTATGGCGCAAACACCCCTCAGCCCCTATCTTGCGAGCGAGACGTCGACGACCGGCCCAACCAAAACGACGAGGCCCTCCATGACCGAGACCGCAGCAGCCGAAGCGCAACGATCACGCCTCTCGCGACGCACCTTCATCAAGGGAGTGATCGCCGTAGGGGCGACGAGCTCCACCACCGCGAGCTACCTGGGCAGACCCGGGCTCGCCGCCGGCCAGAGCCTTCCGGGATCGGTGGAACGGCTGATCACGCTGCGGGTGAACGGCCAGGACCGGCGGGTCGACGTGCTGCCCAACGAGACGCTGGCGATGACGCTCCGCTACCGCCTCAACCTCACCGGCACCAAGCTGGGCTGCGACCGGGCGGAGTGCGGCGCCTGCACCGTGATGATCGACGACCTGAACCATTACTCGTGCTCCATGCTCGCGCACCAGGTCCGAGGCAGGGAGGTCACCACCGTCGAGGGGCTGGAGGATCGGGCCACCGGAGCCTTGAATCCGGTACAGCAGGCGGTCTTGGAGGGCGGCGGCTTCCAGTGCGCCTTCTGCGCCCCGGGTTTCATCATGAGCATGACCGCGATGCTGGAGGAGAACCCGAGCCCGAGCCGGGCCGAGGCCGCCGAAGCTCTCTCCGGCAACCTCTGCCGCTGCGGTGACTATTCGAAGATACTCGACTGCGCGATGCGGGCGGCCGAACTCGCTCGCGGAGCCTAGCAGCCCGTGGACGAAGCCTCCCCACGGCAGCACGCCGCCGCATCCGCGCCGGACGCTGCGCTCGGTGTTGCTCTTCGGGCGAAGAGCGGCGCTATTCGTCCCTCATCGCGCCTCGACGGCGCGGCGTTTCGTCGCTCCCGCGAGCTTCACCACGGACTGCTAGGAGGTTCGACATGGCCGAGAAGCTGATAGGAAAGGACATTTCACCCCCCGACCTCGTCGCCAAGATCACCGGACGCGCCAGGTACGCCGAGGACTTCCGTCCGCCCAACCTCGCCTTCCTCAAACTCCTGCTCAGCCCGATGCCGCACGGGCGCGTGCGCTCAGTGGACACCAGCCGAGCCGAGCGTCTGCCGGGTTTCCTGGGCGTGCTCCGGGCCGACGAGGTTCCGCAGCGGGAGGGCCCCAGAGAGGCCGCGCTCACCGACGAACCCCGCTACGAAGGCGAGCCAGTGCTGGGCGTCGCCGCAGAGACCGAGGAGATAGCGGCCGAGGCGATCGAGCTCATCGAGGTGGAATTCGAATCGCTGCCCTGGGTCGTCGACCCGCTCGATTCGCTGCGTCCCGGCGGGCCCAACGCCTACCTGGACGGCAACCGCTTCACCGAGGACGGCTGGACCGATTTCAAGTGGAGCGCCGAGGACTTCGACCGGATCGACTCCGGCGAGTTTCCGGAGTCCGCGGAAGGGCTCAGCGAGTGGTCGAAGGGCGACACCGAGGCCGCCTTCGCCGAGTCCGACCTGATCCTGACCGAGACCGTCGTCCACCAGTCGGTCACCCACCACCCCATGGAGCCCCGCTCCAACATGGCGTACTGGGAGAACGGAAGGCTCCACGCCCACGTCTCCACCCAGAGCGCCCAGAGGACGAAGTTCTCGCTCGCCGGGCAGCTCGACATGGAACCCGAAGACGTCGTTCTCGTGGCCGAGTACTGCGGCGGCGGATTCGGTTCCAAGATCGCGGGCACGAACGTGATGATTCTCCCGGCGCTCATGTCCCGGAAGATCGGCAGGCCGGTCATGCACCGGGTGACCCGGTACGAGGAGACCTCCTACGGGCGCGCCCGCCCCGGCTTCCAGGGCTGGGTCAGGATGGGCTTCCTGGCAAGCGGCAAGTGCAACGCTCTCGATCTCCTCCTGGTGGAGGAGGGAGGCGCGTACGGCTCGGGCGACAACGGTACCGCCGGCATGGTCGCGGATCTCGTCTACACGCCCCGGAACATGCGTTTCAGGGCCGTGTCGCCTTACACCAACACCTCACCAAAGACCGCGCAGCGAGGCCCCGGCGGCGCTCAGATCGTGGCCATGCTCGAGCCCATCCTCGAAAAGGCGGCTCGCGAGCTCGACGTGGACCGGCTGGCCATCAGGCGGATCAACGCCCCGGGTCCCGATGTCCGCTTCGGTCCCCGCGATACCGCCCTTACCAGCGTCTTCGCCAAGGAGGCGCTCGACCGCGGAGCCGAGCTCTTCGACTGGGAGGCCAAGGCCGCACTTTCGGGAACCCGGGACGGCAGCAGGGTGACCGGCGTCGGCATCGGCCTCTCTCCCTACACGGCGGGCTCCAGGGGCTTCGACGGCCTCCTCCTCATTCGGCCGGACGGCAGGCTTTACGTCCACCAGGGGATAGGTAATCTCGGCACCCACTCCATCGCGGACACCGCCCGCCCGGCCGCCGAGGTCCTTGGCCTCGACTGGGATCAGGTCGAGATAGTCTGGGGCGACACGAGCAGGGGCGTGCCCAGATCATCCGTGCAGGCGGGCTCGCAGACCACGCACGCCCACACCCGGGCCAATCACGCGGCGGCGATCGACGCCCGAGACAAGATCCGCCGGATCGCGGCGGGCGCGCTCGGCGGCTCCCCCGGCCAATACGTCCTCGACGGCGGCCGAGTATCGGGGCCCGGCGGCTCCATGTCGTTCGCCGAGGTCGCGACCCGGGCGGTTCGGCTCGGCGGAGCATTCGACGGTTCCGAGCTTCCCGAGAATATCCATGCGACAACCGTCCCCGCCGCCGCCTCCCTAGCCGGCGAAGGACTCATGGGCGTCGCCCGGGACGAATACGGCGGGGAAGGCTCGATCTACTCCTGGGTCGCGGGCTTCGCCCAGGTCGAGGTCGACCACGAGACCGGAGCGATCCACCTCAAGGAGTATGTCGGCGTAGCCGACTGCGGTACCGTGCTCCATCCGCGCTCGCTCGGAGCCCAGGTCCTCGGAGGAAGCATCCAGGGCATGGGCATGGCCACGCTCCAGCGCTGGGTCTTCGATCCGCGTTACGGGATGCCGTTTGCCAAGCGACTCTACACCGCCCGTCCACCGGGCATGCTCGACGTGCCGCTCGACCTCAAGTGGGACGCGGTCGACGAACCCGATCCGCAGACCCCGGTAGGGGCCAAGGGCATAGGCGAACCTCCGGTCGGAGCCGGGGCGGCCGCCCTCGCCTGCGCGGTCGCCGACGCCATTGGAGGACGCTGTCTCTGTCGCACTCCGCTCACCCCGGACCTGATTCTCGCCGAGCTCGAGGGGCGCGCGTCGCCCTTCGGTCCGCTCGACCAGCACGTAGGCTGAGGAGGAAGTAACCATGGCCATCATCAGGGACATGATCCCGTCGTTCGATCTCTTCCAACCCACCGAACTGGACGCGACTCTCGCCCTCCTTGCCGAGCACGGTGACGACGCCTGGATCATCGCGGGCGGCCTCGACAGTTACGACTGGCTGAAGGACCGCATCAAGCGACCGACCGCCGTGGTGGACATCGGCGGCGTCGCCGAGCTGAACGGCGTGAACGACGCCGAGGGAGGCGGGCTCGACATTGGGGCGATGACGACCCTGACCGATCTCGTCCGAGACAGACGGGTCGGCGCCTCCTACGCCCTTCTCGCAGAGGCGGCCGGTCACGTGGCGACACCGCAAATCCGCCACCAGGGCACCATCGGCGGCAACCTCGCCCAGGACACCCGCTGCTGGTACTATCGCAGCGGCTGGCCCTGCTACCGCGCCGAGGGCAACACCTGCTACGCCTCCTCCAGCCAGAGCATGAACCGCGAACACTGCATCATGGGGCGCAGTCGGTGCGTCGCGGTGAATCCGTCGGACACGGCCCCCGCGCTGATCGCGCTCGACGCGAAGCTGACCGTGCTGCGCGAAGGCAGGGGAGAGCCGAAGGCGGAGATCTACGACGCCGAGGACTTCTTCATCGGCCCGGCCACCGACATCACGCGAATGACGGTCATGCGGCCGGGAGACCTCCTCTCCGCCATTCACCTTCCCGACTACTGGGCTGGGGCGACCCACTACTACGAGAAGGTGCGCGATCGCAACTCCTGGGATTTCTCGCTCGTGACCGTGGCGGCCGCCTTCAAGGTCAGCGACGGAGTCATCCGCGACGCTCGGATATCCGTCAACGGAGTCGCGCCCTTCCCAGTGCGAGCCACCGCCGCCGAACGCATAGCCACCGACACCGGCGGCGGCGAGGCCGTCGCGACCGAGGCCGGAGAAGCGGCGGTCGCCGGTGCGCGCGCTCTCAGACACAACGACTTCAAAATTCCTCTCATGCGCAACCTGGTGCGGCGAGCCGTGAGGAGCGCCGTCTAGCAGCCCATGGACAACGTCTCCCACGGCAGCACGCCGCTGCATCCGCGCCGGACGACGCTTCGCTCGTTGTCGCTCTTCGGGCGAATAGCGGCGCTATTCATTCCGCATCGCGTGTTGCCGGCGCGGCGCTTCGCCACGGGCTTCTAAGATGGAGCTCTGGCGTCGAGCGCAGGGCCCCTGGGGCCAGGACATGGTGGTGGGCGTGTCGTGGGATCTCATGTGGCTGGCCATATTCGTGGCGGCCCTCTTCCTGGTGGCGCATGCCGCCTGGGTCTGGTGGCGGGGTCGCGCAAGCGGAGTGACCGAGGGTGACCCGGAACCCGACCCATCCGCGGAAGGCCTTCCCGAACGAGTGACCCGCCACTCGGCGGCATCGAGAATATTCCACTGGACCATGTCCGCGTCCATGCTCGTCCTCCTGGTCACCGCGTTCGGACCGGTGCTCGGGTGGCGGTTTCCCTGGTTGACCATCCATTGGGTGTCCGGCGTCGTGCTCCTGGGGACCGTGCTCTTCCACATCGTGCACGCGCTCGGTCGCGGGCGCTTCCTGGAGATGATGAGGATCGGGCTTTCGGAAGGCATGGCGATGATGCGCCACGCGGCATCGAGCAAGGCGCCTCCACCCCCGAAGCCGGGTAAATATCCCTTCGATCACCGCCTTTTCCACCACGCTATCGTGGTCGTGGGGATGGGAGTGATCGTCACGGGCGTCTTGATGACCTTCAGGATCGACACCTGGTTCTGGGACGCGAACCCGTACTTCCTGCTCTCGGACGGGCTCTGGTCGGTGGTTTATGTCGTGCACGGACTCTGCGGGGTGGCCCTGATCTTTCTGACCGCGGCTCACATCTACTTCGCGCTCCGCCCGGACAAGTTATGGCTTACCTGGGCCATGGTCAGAGGCTGGATCGATCGAGACCGCTTCGTGGAGCACTACGACCCGGACAAGTGGGTCGTCCCCGGGGCCGGGTCGCAGGAGAGGTCGCCGGCCGACGGATCCGGTTAGCCGTCGGTGGTCGAACTCCCGGTCGCTTCGCCCGCCGCCGGCGGTGTGCGCGAGCGCATAGACGCCATCGAGTCCGGATACGAGTTTCTCATGGCGTACGCGGCTCAGGGATTGAAGACTGACGCGGGATCGAAGTCGGGAGGCGAGCTGCGCGCACAGCTCGCCATGCTGGAGGAGGCCGTGAGCGGTATCGCGAAGTCTTTGCGGGAAGGGGTGGCGGAAAGAGACGACGCCAAGGCTGCCCTCGCCCTCGTCCGGGTCGTCGAACGAGATGCTCGAGCAAGTCTCGCGGCCCTGCGCCTGGTGAGCTCGCAGGGCGCCGTCAGCTCGCAGCTCGTCGACAATCTGAACGCGAACGTGCACTTCCGGGCCCTCCTCACCGGCCTCTTCCTGCTGGACGAAGTGCTCGATCCGCTGGTATGACGGGTCGGTCGAGGCACGTTGAATAGGGTTGGCGTTAGCTTTACCCGGTTGAGGCGGCCGAATCCGGTCACTGGCCGCCGCGAATTCGATTCAAGGGCCGATCTCCGTTCTTCACGAAGGACCATGCTAGACGATCTGGGCAATCTGGGAGAGTTTCTCGGTGCGACCGGGGTCATAGTCTCCCTCTTTTTCGTCGTGCGGCAGATGAAGCAGAACGCGTTGCAGATGCGCCATAACACGCGGACGGTGCGGGCTGCGGCTTTCAACTCCATGGTCGAGAACTCCATGCGGCTGCTGGAGCACGTTTTCCGCAACCGGGAGCTCGCCGAGTTTCTCGCCAAGGTGGCGGAGGACCCGGACGGGTTGAGCGAGGCCGACAGGCTGCGCTGGGACTCCTACATGACGACCGTCTACCGCCACTTCGGCAACCTGCTCTACCAGTGGGAAGTGGGCGCGATAGAGACGAAGCTCTGGGAATCCTACCTGCGTTCTCTCAAGGACCACCTCCGCGACCCGTCTTGGGCGAATTGGTACATGGAGAACTCCCACCTGTTCGACGAGAGACTCGCCGACGTGGTCCGGAGCTTGCTTGGAGAGCTGGCCGACGAAGGCATCCCCCACGCGGTCGCATGGCGGGAGCAGGGAAGCACTCTCGGATTTCGGGCCGCGGTCGAGAAATTGGGGTGATGGAGAGGCCCTCTTTCGGAATCGAGACGCTGAGCGGCTGGTGGGACGCGGCCGTCTCGTATGCGGTGCCGAGGCTGCCCGAGACGCTCGCACTGCTCCTCGGAGGCGTTCTCGCGGTCTGGGTCGCCCGCAAGACGCTTAAACGAGTCCAGCGGCAAGTCGTCAACCGCACCGAGACCAGGCTCGACGACCACATTCTGTATTTCCTGCACTCGGCGATCTCTTTTTCGATTTTCGGCGTGTCCGCTTGGCTCCTCATCCATATCCTGGCGCCGGACGGTCCTGCCGGGGAGGCCCCACGCGCGGCCACCTGGGTGGTGGCGCTCTGGGTCGGCGGACTCTTCTTCCCGCTCAGCAGGTTCGTGGGAGACGTCCTGACCGAGCTGCAGGGAAAGCTGATCGAGCGCACCGACAACACCTTCGACGAGACCGCGATGCCGCTCGTCATCCGCACCGTCAAGGTCCTTGTCCTCGGCGTCGGGGTCGTTATCGCGCTCGACCTGATGGGGCTCAACATCGGCCCGTTGCTCGCCGGCGCCGGCGTCATGGGGCTCGCTCTCTCCCTGGCGGCCAAGGACACCCTCTCCAACCTGATCGCCGGGGTGCTGCTCATCATGGACCGTCCATTCCACGTGGGCGACCGCATCGAGCTCTGGACCGCTCCCAACGAGACCGGAACGTGGGGCGACGTGATCGAGGTCGGACTGCGCGCCACCAAGATCCGCAACCCGGACAACCTCGTGGTCGTGGTTCCGAACAATCTCATCATGCAGCGCGACATCGTGAACTATACGATGACCGGGGATCACATACGTCTGCGCATCCCCTTTTCGGTGGCTTACGAGTCCGATATCGAAAAGGCCAAGCGGCTTCTGATCGAGGCGGCGCTCGAGGTGGACGGCGTCCTGGCCGATCCACTGCCTCTGGTCATCGTGCGCGGATTCGGCAACTCCGATGTCCAGATCCAACTGAGGGTCTGGGTCAAGGAAGCGCGGTCGAGGCGCAAGATCGCCGACGAGATAACAGGCAAGGCGCTGACCTCGTTCGCCACCGCAGGTGTGGAGATCCCGTATCCCAAGCGGGAGCTCTGGATCCGCAGCGTTACCGACTCGGATCCGCACCCGTTGCCGGGCAAGCCGGGCGGCGGCCTGCCTGCGCCCTCGCCCACCGGCCCTCACGCACGCCCCTCCCCCTCGGACGCGGTCACGCCAGCCGGTCCGGCATCCCGGGAGGGGTAGGCTACGGCAATGGAGACGGCCCGAACCGAGCGCTGGGCCAAGGTCGTCGACCAGACCAAATGCATCGGCTGTCACGCCTGCACAACGGCTTGCAAGTCGGAAAACGAGGTGCCGCTCTCCGTAACCCGCACCTTCGTCAAGTCGGTGGACGCGGGCCGTTTCCCCAACGCTCGCCGAAGCTTCCAGGTCACCCGCTGCAACCAGTGCGACGCGGCCCCCTGCGTGACGGCATGTCCGACCTCGGCCATGTTTCGCCGTCCCGACGGCATCGTGGACTTCGACAAGTCGGCGTGCATCGGCTGCAAGGCGTGCATAGCGGCTTGTCCTTACGACGCCATTTTCATCAACCCCGACGACCACGCGGCCGAAAAGTGCAACTTCTGCGCTCACCGCCTCGACATCGGGCTCGAACCCGCCTGTGTCGTCGTCTGCCCGACCGGCGCCCTGACAGTAGGAGACATGGACGACCCTGAGTCCGAGGTCGGCCGAATCGTCGCCAGGGAACCCGTCCAGGTGCGCAGGGCCGAGAAAGAGACCCTGCCCAAGCTTTTCTATCTGGGAGCCGGAGAGGTCACCCTCAATCCCCTTGCCGCTGAAAATCCCGGAGGCGACATCTTCATGTGGTCGGACCAGGGAGCGGGTGTCGGCCACCACGTGCCCTCGGGATCGCCGCCTTCGGTGCGACCCGCATCGTCCTCGGGCCCCCGGCTGGAAAATGGACGACGAGGGAACGGACGGGCGCCGGACCGGACCCCCTCCGGCAACGCGAGCTCGGCAGCCGCCGTGATCTCCTACGACGTTCCCCACCGGGCGCCATGGGATTTCCGGGTGAGCGCCTACACTTTCACCAAGTCGCTCGCAGCCGGTGCGTACCTGCTTCCACTCCTTCTCGGCGTCTTCGGGATGATGGGTGCGGACGGCCCCGAAACCGGCTGGAGCAATCCGTTGTGGCTCACCTGGGCGCCGGTGACGGCTCTGGCCTTCCTCCTCGTCACCGCCGGTTTCCTCATCTGGGACCTCGACCGTCCCGCGCGTTTCTGGCTCCTGCTGGTCAGACCGCAGTGGCGGAGCTGGCTGGTCAGGGGCGGGTTCGTCATCACCGGTTTCGGCATCTTGCTCACCCTGCATCTTGCACTGGGTCTGGCCGGACGCCGGGAGCCGACCGTCTGGATCGCCTGGCTGGGGGCTCCGCTCGCGGTCGCGACCGCCGTCTACACCGCATACCTTTTCGCGCAGGCCAAGGCCCGCGACCTCTGGCAGAGCCCACTCCTCGCGCCGCACCTTCTGGTTCAGGCCGCCCTCGCCGGGTCGGCCCTGGCTCTCGTTCTCCTATCGTTGGCGGATTTCCCCGCCGAAGGAGCTATGCTCGTCGGTTCCAAATGGGCGTTCCAGGCTGCCGTCGTCTTCCACGTCGCGCTCGCGTTCGGCGAAGCCACCACGCCCCACCCGACCGCTCACGCCCGGCTCGCCGCCCGCAACATGCTCCGGGCCAGGTACGCCGGCCCGTACTGGACCGGAATGATCGCGACCGTCGCGGGACTCGTGGCGGTTACCGTCACCGCCGGTTCGGGCACGGCCTCGATCATGGGTGCGTGCGCGGCGCTCGTGGGACTCCTGCTCTACGAGCACGCCTATGTCCAGGCGGGGCAGTCGGTACCCTTGGCGTGAAGAGGAAGGCGGAGAGCCCCCAGGAACTGAACGCCCGCGTCTCGGCGGCACGCGCTGAGGTCGAGGCTCGCGGAGAGAGCTTCTATCCGGGCGCTTCCCGCATCCACCTCGCCGCCTATCCTCCCAAGGAGCGCTGGAGCGACTGGGTGGAACTCGATTCCAAGGCCTGGCCCGAACGAAAGGAGAAGCGCTACTCCCTCGTCCCCACGCTCTGCTTCAACTGCGAGGCCGCCTGCGGACTGCTCGCGTACGTGGACAGGGACACTTTCGAGGTGCGCAAGTTCGAGGGCAACCCCGAGCATCCCGGGTCGCGGGGGAGGAACTGCGCCAAGGGTCCCGCCACCATCAACCAGATAACCGACCCGGACCGCATCCTCTACCCGCTCAAGCGCAGCGGTCCGCGCGGCGCCGGCGCCTGGGAGCGCGTCTCCTGGGACGAGGCTCTGGAAGAAATCGCCGCCCGCATACGACGAGCGCTTCTGGAGGAGCGGCACGAAGAGGTGGTCTACCACGTCGGTCGTCCCGGAGAAGACGGCTTCACCGAGCGCATGCTCGCGGCCTGGGGAGTCGACGGGCACAACTCGCACACCAACGTCTGTTCGAGCGGGGCCCGGGCGGGATACCACTGGTGGATGGGCTCGGATCGACCCAGCCCGGACTTCGCCAACGCCGACGTGATCGTGCTCGTGAGCAGTCACCTCGAGACCGGCCACTACTTCAATCCTCACGCTCAGCGCATCATGGAGGGCCGGAAGAAGGGCGCGAAGCTCATCGTCCTCGACACCCGCCTCTCCAATACCTCCACACACGCCGACCACTGGCTCTCTCCCTACCCGGGATCCGAGCCCGCAATTTTCCTCGCCGTCGCCAACTGGATGATCCGCGAGGGTAGATTCGACCGAGAGTTCGTGCGCCGCTGGTGGAATTGGCAGGAGTATATGGCCGAGGTCCGGGGCGAGCCCGATGCGGAATTCGAGGATTTCCTGGCCCAACTGCGCGAACTCTACGGCGAGTTCACCTTCGAATATGCCGCGGCGGAGTCCGGGATCGACGCCCGCGAGCTACGCCGGGTCGCGGAGGTGATCGCGAACGCCGGTACCAGGATGAGCGCCCACAACTGGAGGAGCGCGGGCTCGGGGAACCTGGGCGGCTGGCAGGTGGCGCGCACGCTCACCCTGATCAGCGCGCTGCTCGGAGCCCTGGGGACCGAGGGAGGCACCTTCCCGAACTCCTGGAACAAGTTCGTGCCCATGCCGCCCAAGCTGCCCAAGAGTCCGCCGGGGCACTGGAACGAGCGCATGTGGCCCCGCGAGTACCCGCTCGCGCTCATGGAGATGAGCTTTCTGCTCCCGCACCTCCTTCGCCGCCAGGGAACGCGCATCGACACCTACTTCACCCGGGTCTACAACCCCGTGTGGACCAACCCCGACGGCTTCAGTTGGATGGAGATGCTCTCGGACCCGGCACGCATCGGACTCCACGTCGCCCTCACTCCGACCTGGAACGAGACCGCCTATTTCGCGGACTTCGTCCTGCCCATGGGGCACGCCTCCGAACGTCACGACCTCGTCTCCTACGAGCAGTACGACGGCCAGTGGCTCGGCTTCCGGCAACCGGTGCTGCGCGCGGCTCTGGAACGCGGGGGCGACGGACTCGCCGACACCCGGGCGGCCAATCCCGGTGAGGTCTGGGAGGAGAACGAGTTCTGGATCGATCTGACCTGGCGGATCGACCCTGACGGCTCCCTCGGCGCCCGCGAGTTCTTCGAAGCTCCCGGCAGACCGGGCGAACGGATGACGGTGGACGACTACTACGGCTGGATATTCGAGAACTCCGTGCCCGGACTGCCGGAGGCGGCACGACGCGAGGGGCTGACGCCGCTGGAGTTCATGCGTCGCTACGGCGCCTTCGAGGTTGCAAGCAAGGTGGGGCGGCTTCACGAAAGGGCCGTGGATCCGGCCGAGCTCTTGGACATGCGGGTCGACGACGCCCGGCGCGTCTTCACCGCTGCGCCGGAACCCCCTGGCGCACAGGCGCCGGGGGGAACCAGGCTCGACCCCGACGACGACGGCCGCAGGCGGATCGGGGTCATGGTCGACGGCGAGGTCCTCCAGGGTTGGCCGACGCCCTCGGGCAAGCTGGAATTCTGGTCGCACACCCTCGCCGAATGGGGCTGGCCCGAGCTCGCGCTGCCCACATACGTGAAGAGCCATATCCACCCCGACAGACTCGAAACCGGCCAGGTCCCGCTCATCTCCACCTTCCGGGTCCCGGTTCAGATCCACACCCGCAGCGCCAACTCGAAGTGGCTCGACGAGATCGCCCATTCCAATCCGGTCTGGATACACCCGCAGGACGCGGCGAAGTGGGGTGTGACAGGTACCGGTTCACTGGTGCGGGTCACCACGGAGACCGGCTACTTCGTCGGCAAGGCCTGGGTCACCGAGGGCATTCGGCCCGGGGTCGTGGCGTGCTCCCATCACATGGGCAGGTGGCGTCCCGAGGGACAGCCCGGGCAGCGGCTTGCGACCCGCACGGTGGAGCTCGACCGGAAAGGCGAAGACTGGAGCATCTCGCCGCGCGGAGGTGGCGGTCCTTTCGCTTCCTCCGATCCGGACACCTCGAGGGTGTGGTGGACCGATCTGGGCGCTCACCAGAACCTTACCCACGCCGTGCATCCCGATCCCATTTCCGGCATGCATTGCTGGCACCAGGCGGTGAGGGTCACGCCCGCCCGTCCCGGCGACCGGCAGGGCGACGTGTCGGCGAGCGTCGAGCGAGCGCGCCGGGCCTTCGACGAGTGGCTTAAACTTACCCGCCCGGCGGATCGCCATTCGCCCGACGGCACCCGCAGACCGTGGTGGATGCTGCGCCCGCTGCGCCCGACCCGTTCAGCGTACGACCTGCCGACAGGCGTCGACCAGGTCAAGGTCCTGCCTTGATCGCCGGGGCGGAAGCGACTCCCTCGGCCGGGGTCGCCGCTCGAGCGACGACGGACGCCCGGACCGATACGCCGGTCGAACTGATAAGGGCGCTCGCGGCTCTGACCGACACCCCCGAGAACGCACCCGCCGGCCTCTCCGTTCTGCTCGGCTTCGGTGTCGCTTCGTCGCGGACGGAGCACACTCAGCTCTTCGTATTCGAGCTGCCGCCCTACGCTTCCATCTACCTTGGAGAGGACGGCTGGATAGGGGGGCAGGCTCGTGAGATCATCGCCGGATTCTGGAGGGCGGTAGGGCGCAAGCCGCCTCGGGAACCCGACCACCTTGCCGTTCTCCTAGGACTATACGCGGAACTCGTCCAGGAAGAAGCTGGCGGCGAAGCCCACGCGCGCATGGCGCGTCAGGCGCGCCGGGCCTTGATCGCCGAGCATCTCTCGCCCTGGCTGTTCCCCTACCTCGACGCCGTGGCAGCCGCGAGCGACTCGCCGGTCCATAGGGCCTGGGCCGCGACTCTCGGAGATGTGATCGCCGCCGAGATGCGCGAGCTCAGCGTCGAAGGCGGTGGATCCGAGCTCGACGGGACCGGAGCGTCCATTCACCTGAGACTTACCCGTCCGGTGGAAGCCGCGAATCAGGAGTTTCTGCGCTCCGTCCTTGCACCGATTCGTTCCGGGGCTATTCTTACCAGGCGGGATTTCAGGCTTTTCGCTCGTGAGAGCGGATTGGGGCTGCGGGCGGGTGAGAGGTGCTACATGCTCCGCAATCTGCTGGCCCAGGAACGGACGGCCGTTCTGAACTGGCTTCGAGATCACCACATGCGAGCGGCGGAGGGCCACGAAGTGCGCGGAAAGACAGGAAGCGCTGCAGGAGCGGCGGCCGAACTCGCTCGCAGGGCGCGGCACACGGCCAGGACCCTCCGTGACCTCGCTCGGCAGCGGGACGGCTCCGCATGATCAGCACCACTCGGATCCTCAAGGGGTCGGGCCTAGGCAGCATTCGCAGTCACAATCTGCTAGCGGGCGCGAGCGTGGCGTGTCTGCTCATCCCGCAGTCCATGGCCTATGCCGAACTCGCCGGCCTACCCGTTCAGCTCGGGCTCTACGCGGCGGCCCTCGCTCCCATCGCCGCGTCCGCGCTCGGTTCCTCACCGTACCTTCAGACCGGACCGGTCGCCCTCACGGCCTTGCTGACTCTGGGGGCGGTGGTCCCTTTGGCGGCGTCCGGCTCGGACGAGTACATCGGTCTGGTGGCGCTTCTCGCCCTTGTGGTGGCGTTGGTGCAAGCCGCGATAGGGTTCTTGAGACTGGGCTGGATTTCCTACCTGATGTCGCGGCCGGTCGTCCTGGGCTTCACTTCGGCCGCCGCTATCGTTATCATCGCCACCCAGATACCGTACGCGCTGGGTTCCGCCCCTGAGGAAGAGAGCAACGTCATCGCGGACGCGGTCTGGGTGCTCACCGAGACCTCCAGTTGGGATCCCTACACGGTCCTGATCACCGGCGCGACCATCGCGTTGGTACTGGGTGGGCGAAGGTTGCACCCGCTCCTGCCCGGCGTCCTGGTCGCGGCTGGGTTCGGAATCGCCTCGAAGATGTTCGCGGGATACGACGGCGCCGTGGTGGGCGAGGTACCCGCCGGACTGCCCAGTATCACCTTCGCCCTTCCCTGGGCGAGACTTCCCGACCTGATCGTGCCCGGGGTGGTGATCGCGATCGTGGGATTCGCCGAAGCTTCGTCGATCTCGCGTATCTTCGCCACCGCCACGCGCGAGCGTTGGGACTCCAACCGCGAGTTCATCGGCCAAGGTGTCGCCAACCTGGCCAGCGCGGCGTGCGGCGGCTTTCCCGTTAGCGGGTCGTTCTCCCGCTCCGCTATCAACCGACTTGCGGGGGCAACCTCTCGTTGGAGCGGAGTGGTGACCGGAGCGGCGGTTCTCATCTTTCTCGAGGCGCTCTCGTGGACCATAAGAGGAGAACCGATATTCGCCGACCTGCTCTCCAACCTGCCGCGTGCGGTCCTGGCCGGGGTCGTGATCGCGGCCGTGCTCAACCTTGTCAAACTCGGGGCTCTCGCGAAGGTCGCCACGGCTTCGAGGCAGCAGGCGATCGTGGGTTGGTCCACCTTCGTCGCCACTCTGGTGCTCGCGCCTCGTGTGGATCAGGCGATGATGCTCGGGATAGCCGCGTCGGTCGTCGTCCACTTCTGGGTCGAGCTCTCGCCTGGGCTCGGCGCCGACAGTCGCAAGGACGGTCTGCACCTCGCGCCGACCGGCGTTCTCTGGTTCGGTTCGGCCCAGGCGCTGGTCGACAGGCTCCAGGCCCGTCTCGCCGAGGAAGGATCGGTCAGCAGGGTGGTGATTCACATGGGCGGCCTCGGCTACATCGACCTCACCGGCGCTCTCGCGCTCAAGGAGCTCGCCGCTCAACTCCTGATGACCGGCGTCAAGGTCGAGCTGCACGGTACGCCCGCGCATGCCCGCAAGCTCTTCGCGGGGGCGGGGCTGGAAGAGTACGAGGTACCGGAATCGGTGGCGGAAACGCTGCCGCAGGTGCCCAGCTCGCTCCCCGATTGGGATGCGGAACGATGAGGCCGTCTCCCGCTCAGCCGTCCCGGCAACCCGAGTCTGCGCAACATTGGTCGGCTAATTTCGTAAGACCACTCAGAGCCGCGCCGGAGATCGGTGCGGCGGAGAACGGCCCAAAGGAGGGCGAATGGTAGAACTGATCCTGGCCGGAGCCGTCGCGGTCATCTCTCATGTGTACATCCGTCGCTTCGTGGCGCGCCGGCTGCGTTTCACGCCGGTCGTGCAGAAGCGGAAGGTCGGCTTGGCAGCCAGCATCGTCGTCGGTGGGGCTCTCTTCCTGGTCGGCCAGCCGCTCTTCGCCATTCCATTGGTGACACCATGGCTCGGAACCGGTACCGCATTCGCTCTCGGGGCGGGCGGGGCCACAGGGGTCTGGTACGGGCGCAGGCAGGCCAAGAACCAGAAACTGCTGGAGGACTGAGAGTGACCGATTCCATCCAGGCGGCGCTGCGCCGCTCCGGTTCATCTCTGGAGGTTGTCCGCGGACTGCTGGTCCTCGCTTCCGTTCTCGTCGCTTCTACGGAGGCGCTCGCCGGGCAGACGCAGGATCCGGCGGCCGTCACCGGCGTGGCGGTGCTCAACACCTGCGGCGAGATCACGCCGTCCGACGGCGTGATAGCAGGAGTGGTTCAGGACATGGAGAGCGACATCGTTCTCGGCGGAGCCACCGTCACCGCCGCCTGGCAGATGGAGGGCGAACCTTACCCGTCGTCCGACGCGGTCAGGACCGACAAGGCCGGATTCTTCGTCTTCTGCGGCATCCCCGGCGGGGTCGACGCCGAGCTGAACGTAGAGCTGCTCGAGGTTCACGCCGGCCCCAGAACCATCTTGGTCGAAGCCGGCACCCTCGCCATCGAACGCTTTGAGCTTCCGCTCTCCGACTCCAGGTCTCCCGGCTACGTTACCGGCCAGGTCGTCTCCCGAGTGACCGGCCGAGGCATTCCCAGCGCCCTCGTCACCATTCCCGAGCTCGAAATGAGAACGACCACCAACGAGCAGGGGCTCTTCTACCTCCAGGAGATGCCGTTCGGCGTCTACGAAATGACCGTCCGGCACATCGCCCATGAGAATCGCGAGTTCCCGGTGCGGGTGGCGGGCGGCGTGACCCACAACCTCCACATCGAGCTCGACGAGGATGTAATCGAGCTGGGCGGGATCGAGGTCAGCGTCGAATCGAGACGCTTCTTCATGGATCGCGAGGGGCTCATCTCCCGGATGAACCTCGGCTTCGGCGACTTCTACACCCGCGCCGACATCGAGCGGTTCTCGACCTCAAGCATCGCCGAGCTCCTGGGCAGAACCGCCGGGGTAAGGGTATACGACGGCGGAACGAGTCTCTACATCCGCGGTCGCGTCTGCGTCCCGCTCGTCTTCGTGGACGGGATGCCGTGGCAGCTCGACGACCGCCTCGGACTGAAGGAGCTCTCGACCTACGATGCCGACGCAATCGAGTTCTACAAGGGCACCGCGTCGATCCCTGCCGAGTTCAACTACAGCACCAACGCCACCGGAGAGGTCGGCTGCGGAGCCATCGTGATTTGGACGAAGCGGGGGCGGTCCGGGTAGCGACCGGAGCTGAAGTGGGACCTCACCTGGTCGTCCGCGTCGGCGCATGGGCGCTGCTCCTCGCGTTGGCGCCGCCGATTTCCCACCTCTCGGCGCAGGCGACCCGTGAGCCGAGCGGCTCGGATCCGCAGGCGACCCCGCTCTTTCACGACGTCCACTTCCATCTCACCAACTACGTCCAGAGGGGTATCGACGTCCGCCGATACCTGGAACTGGTCGGAGATCGGGTCGGGCGCACAGCGATGTTCGGCATCCCTCTCCAGCAGAAGTGGGACTGGTTCGTCTCTCGGGAACGGGCTCCGGACTACTATCTGCGGTCGAACGCCTCCCTCTACTACTACTCGTTCGTCGACGCCGTGATCGCGTCCGAGTACCTGAGCCTGTCGGAGGAGGAAAAGAAACGCATCGATCCGATGATCACTGGATTCAACCCGACCGACATGTACGCCTCCGACCATATAGAGCGGGTGCTGCGCACATATCCGGGGGTCTTCGCGGGCATAGGCGAATTCAGCGTGCACAAGGAGTTCGTCTCGCCCAAGGTCACGGGCCACGTCGCCAGTCTGGGGAATCCCGCGCTCGACGAGATTCTCGCCACGGCGGCCGATATCGGACTGGTCGTCATCCTACATTGCGACGTCGACAACGTACGCCCCGGCCCCGACGGCCCCGACCATTTCCACCAACTGCTCGATCTCTTCGAGCGCCACCCCGACGCCAGCCTGATCTGGGCGCACATCGGTCTGGGACGTTTCGTCGGTCCACCCGACGCCTATGTCGAGCTCATCGGCTCCATGCTCGCAGACCCGCGCTACGATCACGTCACTCTGGACATATCGTGGGACGAGGTCGCAAAATACCTGGTGACCCCAGACCGCATCGACGACTGGGCGGATCTCTTCAACCGCCACCCCTCGCGCTTCATTTTCGGGACCGATGCGGTGGCGCCTGCCGATTGGGAGGCCTACTTGACCACCTACGCCATCTACGAGCCTCTCTTCGAGAAGCTGGACCCGGATGTGCGAGTCCGGATCGAGCGAACGAACTACGAGCGCATCTTCGACGCGGCCATTCCAAAGGTGAGGGCATGGGAGAGCCGGCTGCCGGCCCGGCCCGGCGGAGGTTCGCCCCGATGATGAAGGAGTCGCCCCGGGAAATCAGCCGCAGGAGCGCCCTCAGGCTCGGAGTGGCCGGCATGGGCGCGGCCGGGATCGGGAACGCCCTTCTCGCCACCGAGGGCCGCTCGGCGGTCTCGAAGGCCTTGCGCCAGGACCAGGAGCTGGGCCCTGCGCCCGCCCGCCCGTTTGCCGCCGACCCGATGGAAGTCGTGCGCGTCGGGTTCGTCGGCGTGGGAGGCATGGGGGGAGCCCACGTGCGCAACTTCATCCGTCTGGACGGGGTCGAAATCCGTTCGATCTGCGATATCGACGCAGATCGGGCCGGAGAAGTGGCCTCGTGGGTCACGGACGCTCACGAAAATCGGCCCGAGCTCTACACCCGCGGCGAGCGGGACTTCGAGCGCATGTGCGCCGAAGAGGAGCTGGATCTCGTCTTCACCGCGACTCCCTGGGAGTGGCACGTGCCGATCTGTCTGGCCGCGATGGAGAACGGCAAGCACGCGGCCACCGAGGTGCCCGCCGCCTACACGGTGGACGACTGCTGGGCCCTCGTCGAGCATGCCGAGCGCTACGGGCGTCACTGCGTCATGATGGAGAACTGCAACTACGACCGGCCCGAGATGATGGTCTTCCACATGGCGCGCCTCGGAGTCCTGGGCGAGGTTCTCCACGCCGAATGCGGCTATCTCCACGACCTGCGGGCGATCAAGTTTTCGGAATCGGGAGAGGGACTCTGGCGGCGCGCCCACTCGATGACCAGGAACGGCAATCTCTATCCCACCCACGGACTCGGTCCCGTGGCGAACGTCATGGACGTCAACCGCGGCGACCGTCTCGACTACCTCGTTTCCATGAGCTCGCCTTCGCGGGGGCTCCAGGAATGGGCGCGTGAGCACTACCCCGAGGGTCACGCCAAGCGGCGCGAGCGTTACGTCCTCGGAGATGTCAACGTCACCCTGATCCGCACCGTGCGCGGACGCACCATCTACTTGAGCCACGACACCAACCTTCCCCGACCGTATTCGCGCATCCACCTCGTGCAGGGAACCCGCGGGCTCTTCCAAGGCTACCCGAACCGGGTCCACCTCGAGGGGTCCAGCCCCGACCATCGCTGGCAGGACTGGGAAGACCTGCGCGAGGAGTACGACCACCCTCTCTGGAAGGACCTGGAAGAGCGTTCGGCAGGCGCAGGCCACGGCGGGATGGACTACATCGAGGACTACCGCC